>PBOM01000069.1 GCA_002724355.1 Actinomycetota bacterium
TGGATTACGAGCCTAATCGCTTGCCTGGAAACTACCGGCTGGAATCGCGATTTCCGACACGCATTGCGAGCAGAAAATGACAGAACCAATTTCGATACCCGATGACGATCTTGAAATTGCTCTCTTGCAAATGACTTTTGAAGCTACAGACCCCGAGCTACTGCTACCAGTGCTGTCGAAATACATCGTGATGACACGCAAAGAAGCGGCCTGCCGTAATGCAGATCTGTGCGTTTCATTTACCGATCCGAGTCGTTTTGTGATCATCGAGAAATGGGATTCCGAGCATGCTGCCAGAGAGCATTTCGACTCCCCTGTTATGGTCGAAATGGCAGAATCGTGTTCAGGGATCCTCGCCGATCGCCCCGATGTTGATTTACTACAAGGGCTTAGCGCCCACGACCTGAACTGAAAGGCCGGTGTGACAAAGCGAGCTTTGGTTTGTGGCGCAGGCGGTTTCATCGGAAGCCACTTAGTGAAACGCTTAGTCGACGACGGTTACTGGGTTCGGGGCGTGGACATCAAACACCCGGAGTGGACCACTAGTCGAGCCGACGAATTCCTTATCGGGGATCTACGGGACCCATGTGCAGCTGTTGCTGCCCTGGAGGGCGGCTTTGATGAGGTCTATCAACTCGCTGCGGACATGGGGGGCATGGGATTTATTCATTCAGCCGAAACTCAGATCATGCACAACAGCATGTTGGTCAACGTCAACATGGTTGAAGCCGCAGCTGAAGCCGCTGTCGACAAATATTTTTTGGCTAGTTCGGTGTGCGTGTACCGCGACATGGATTTAGGGGAAGCAGAACTCACCGAAGACGACGCATACCCTGCGTTGCCAGACAATGAATACGGTTGGGAGAAGCTGTATGCAGAACGAGCAGTTGCTTCTTATGCACGCGAGGGTCGTTTTCAGGCCCGCATCGCACGTTTTCAGAACTGCTACGGCCCAGAAGGCACTTGGACTGGCGGCCGAGAAAAAGCCCCAGCCGCACTGTGTCGGAAAGTCGCCGAATCGACAGACGGGACCATCGATGTGTGGGGTGACGGTTCTGCCGTTCGCAGTTTCATTTACGTCACAGACTTAGTTGAAGGTATTCGGAGGCTCGTGGACAGCGAGATGACCGAACCTACCAACATCGGCACCAGAGAATACGTGTCCGTGAAGCAACTGGTGGAGTTAGTCGCAGACGCTGCTGGAAAAGAGATTTCGCCTCGCTGGGTTCCAGGGCCCGTCGGAGTGCAGAATCGTAATTTTTCTAACAGTCGAATCGAATCACTGGGTTTTGAACCGCAATCTGATCTTGCTGACGGCTTATCAAGAACCTATCCGTGGATAGAACAGCAGGTTGAGGCCAATTGAGGCGCCTGTTTCTAGGTTAGGAACTGCGGCATTCTTCAGAGATTCGGTCAATCTCTGTCCAACTCAGTTCACTTGAGTCCCACAGTTGGCTGAACGCCGCATCAGCTACATCGGTAAAGCCATGCCTGTTACGGAACTGATACTGCCGGCGTTTTTGTTGGCCGCCTATGCCAAGACGTTCTAAGCGCCCTACGCAGTGCACGTCCCAGGCCGCGAATTGACTGAGCTCTAGCTCTTCGTCAGCGGGAGCGTCGTCGAAACGACCTGAACGACGATCGAGGATTCGNATAAGGAGCCTTCCTATGGTGTCTCGACTTCGCGCCTTGCCAAACTGGCGCGGTCGTTGAGTATTTTCTAAGGCTCCACCGTCGACCCATAGCTCAATCGGGTCATAGCTGACTATCTTGCTTCGACCCAAAGGTGATTGTTCATCAATCTCAAGATTGATTGCTTCTTCTATACCAAGTCGCTCAGCGACTTCTGCGACAACTTCACCAATGACTGCTGAGTCGTAGAAGACCATCTCGAAGGACTCGGGTGTCACCGAGACCTCTGGCATTAGCTAGGTGCCTCGGCTCTAGCCTCTCGCGACATGTCTGCNATTTCATCAATTTCGTCATCGCTGAAACCGGCTAGTTCACGGAAACGTCGGGTGAGTTGGATTGGGCTGTCGTCGTCCTCGCCTCGGAAGCCATTGAAAGAGAACAAACGGTCGACGACCTTTTGAAATTCAAGGGCCTTATCAAGACGTTCTTTGTCGTTTTCTGTTAGCCGACGGAGCCAGTCTGAACCCATCTTTACGTGAGTCACTTCATCGGCAAGCATCCAGTCTTCACAGAATTCCAGGACGGGATCACCAGCTAAGTTTCCGAACTCTTTCATCGTGTTAAACACGTCGATAGCGAGGCCCTCAAGGGCTCGATTAACTCCGGTGAGCCGTAACACAGGATCAGGGTTGCAGGCTGCTTCGTACAGGAGTCCATTCTCAGCGAATTCACCAAGCTCGGTTCCCATGTNGTCGGCTAAGGAGACAGAAATTTCGCAGTGACGGGCTTCGTCCCAACACTGGCGAGCCATATCAAGTTTCAATTCCAAGGGAACATCTTCCCCTACTTCAAAATCCCAGCAGGTCCGGCCGGCNCCTTCTAATGCTTGAATTTCGCCTACAAANATTCCGTGCATNAGCGCNCGNGCTCGGTCGGGGCCGTTTGCCAGTCCGGGAGTAAGTTTTGCCAATTGCTCGCTGGCATTGCCTCCAGCGACCCGAGTACCGCGAGGGTCGCTCAGTCGTTGTTCGTTAGTTTGTCGGATGAAGCGAGCATCTCGGGCTAACTCTTCAGCAGGAAAGATTTTTCGCATTAGTTCTCCTCTGGCATTTCTACGTAGGGATCTCCGATTGAGCCCGGGCCGGCAATACCGCCTGCTGCCAGCATAAGCTTTTCTAGCTTGAGTTGATGATTCATCGCCCTCTCAACTTCAGCTTCGGTTTCGATCATTGACTGNATNAGCATTTCACCTTCACGCCAATCATTGAACTCATCCTGGAGAATGAAGTCCAAAATTCTGACCGTGGGCATATCAGTAATTTCAGATGTGCCGTTGCGATGGTATGTGTAGGCGGCGATCTTGTGAGGAATCAGAACTCGNTAAACACCGACCAGCTTCTCGATTGTCATGGCNGCATCTTCAGGTTCCGTCATCGCTTCAAAGAAAGCAACCAACTGGTCGTTAGCTGGCACGGTAAGTCGTTCTGTTTTCATTTCCCGCAACTCAGGAAGCCGCTTATCAAACAATTCTGCATGCCAAGCATGGTGATAACAGTGTGTTCCCAGTCGCAGTTTCACATCGAGCTCTGGGACCGTGGCAACCCAACCACCCAAAGCTTCGAAAAGNTTCATCTCAACCCATTTGTAGTGGCCGATTCGTTCAGCCGTTTCTTCAACGTCAAATAGCCCGGGAAGACTGCGGCGATCCCAGGGGGCGAACGGTTCACGAGGCCGCTTTATGTCTGTCATTGACGCTCTTTCAATCGGTTGAGCAACGAACTCGTTCGTTGTTCCTGTCTCAAAGTTGTCGGTGAGCTTACCGTCCGTTCAGTTGGAACAGAAAACGGTTGCCAATTTAGATTCAGCTGTCTTACCTGTACCGGTTGGTGATTGGTAAACGTCTATCTTTGCCGAANGCTTTGGCTGAGATACGAGGACCTGGCGGGGACTGACGGCGCTTGTACTCAGCGAGGTCGACCAAACGAGTGATTCGATCAACCAATTCCGGATCGTGGCCTTCCGCAACGAGTTCTGCTGCAGTTCGNTCAAGTTCGACATAGGCCTCAAGTAACGGGTCNAGCAGCTCATAGGGAGGTAGCGACTGATCATCAGTCTGGTCTGGTCGAAGTTCAGCTGAGGGGGGTTTAGTGATTGACGCTTCGGGAATCCACGCCGACGCGGTTTGTGAGTTACGCCACCGACAAAGTTCATATACGAGCAGCTTGGGGCAGTCTTTGATGACAGCGAAACCTCCAGCGGTGTCCCCATACAGAGTCGAGTAGCCAACTGACGTTTCGCTCTTATTGCCCGTAGTCAAAACCAGCCAGCCGTTCTTATTTGACAACGCCATCAAGAGAACACCGCGTATGCGACTTTGNAGGTTTTCTTCAGTCAAATCAGGTTCGTGACCACGGAACAGAGGGTCCAGCATGTCTGTCAACGCGGTATGTGCTGCCTCAATCGGGATCCTGTGCAAAGCAATGCCTAGGTTGTCTGCAAGCGCTGCTGCGTCGTCTTCGGACCCCTGACTGGAGTACCNAGATGGCATCGATACCCCTTGTACCCGCTGAGCTCCTAAGGCATCCACGGCTATGGCAGCTACGAGACTGGAATCAACTCCTCCGGAAAGACCGATTACCACTTGACGGAAACCATTTTTTTCCACGTAATCACGGGTCGCTAAAACTAGAGCGTTCCAGACTTCGGCTATTTCATCTTGTCCAGGCGCCACGGCGGGCTCGGGGATCGATCTTTTGGTTTCCTGCGGTCCAGAAGTGGTTATAAGCGGCAGTTCACCTATCGTTCGCGCCTCAACATCGAGGTCTACGATTTCCAGTGCTTCTTCGAATTGCGGGAGTCGCGCAAGGAGGTCACCAGCACTGTCGGTGACAAACGAAGAGCCGTCAAAGATCAATTCATCTTGCCCACCCACCTGGTTCACATACACAGCAGGCAGACCGTGATCAACAAGTCGGTCAAGAACGATCGAAGACCGCGATGCATATTTGCCCTGTTGATAGGGCGACGCGTTTAACGAAACAACTAGGCCTGCGCCCGACGCAATTTGCTCGTCAACTGGGCCGTCGTCGAACCACAGGTCCTCACAGATGGAGATACCGACTGTTACCCCAGCAATTTGGAAAATTGGCCCAGCCGAGGCTCCAGGCGTGAAATATCGTTTTTCGTCAAAAACCGAATAGTTGGGTAACAACTGCTTTCGATAAATTCCCGCTATTTCACCCTGATAGCAAACAGCAGCAGAGTTATACAGCTGACGTCCTTCAGCTTCCGGGAACCCCACTACTGCAACTGTGTCTGAACATTGAGCCGCTATGTCTTCCACCGCCGCGCGGGCTTCCTCAATAAAGCGTTGTTTGAGTAGTAAGTCTTCCGGCGGGTAGCCACACACTGCTAGTTCACTAAATACGACCAGGTCGGCGTCTTGTTGAACCGATTGTTGATAGGCGTTAACGATCGCAGCGACGTTGGACTCAAAGTCTCCGAGTCGAAAGTTCAGTTGCGCTATTGCAACTCTGATTGACGCCATACCTATGAGGCTAGAAGCACTGCAAGGTTGGTGGCGAAAAGTATTCGGACGGGACCTCTGGCCCCGCCCGAAAATTTGCGTTTCAGCGCTGTGTTACGCCAGTGCCTCGCAACACGTGTTTGTTATCAGAGTCGCTACCACGTAGGGGTCCGCATTGGCATTTGGTCGACGATCTTCAAGGTATCCCTTACCGTCACGTGCTACTTGCCATGGGATTCGAACCGACGCTCCACGGTCTGATACACCGTAACTGAACTGGTCGAATCGTTGCGTTTCGTGCTCCCCAGTGAGGCGATCTTCAATTCCAACTCCATATCCCGCGAGGTGTTCTTCCGGTTTCCCAGATGCACCCAACGACTGTGCAGCTTTTTCGACTGCGTCGTAGCTTTCGCGCATCTCATTGGTTGAGAAGTTGGTATGCATACCCGCTCCGTTCCAGTCCCCTTTCATGGGCTTGGCTTCAATGCTGATTTCCAACCCATGTAGTTCACCAGCACGGTAAAGCAGGTAACGCGCCATCCAAAGATGGTCGCCGACGGTAACGGTGTCGGCCGGGCCTATCTGGAACTCCCATTGGCCGGGCATAACCTCAGCATTTGTACCCGAGATAGCTAATCCAGCTTCGATACACCATGTGGTGTGTTGTTCGACTAATTCCCTGCCGCGAATTTTTACCGCTCCTACCCCGCAGTAGTAGGGGCCTTGTGGAGCGGGAAAGCCTCCAGTGGGAAATCCTGCTGGCCAACCGGTTGCTGGGTCCAACATGGTGTATTCCTGCTCAAGACCGAACCACGGCTCTTGTCCCCCATACTGGTCCATAGCTGCGCGAGCACCCGCCCGGGTGTTGGTTGGGTGCGGTGACATGTCCGCTGTAAGCAGGGTTTCGCACATTACGAGGATGTTGTCACCCCCACGTATTGGATCCGGACATTGAAAAACAGGTTGAAGGACGACATCTGAGTTATCGCCTGTTGCCTGATTAGTGCTTGATCCGTCGAAACCCCAGATTCCGGGTTCGTCACCATCAGCGAGCACCTTGGTCTTTGACCTGACCTCTGCTGTCGGTTCTGTTCCATCAATCCATATGTATTCGGCCCGATATGCCACAGTGTTTGCTCCTGATTGAGGGGATGGGGACGAAAGGCAAGCTAACAATTAGAAATGCTGTATCGCGCCATTTTTCGGCGAAGCAATTGTTCGTAGCTCGCTAACGGGTTCCGAAAGCCCTAGTTCTAGGCTTGTACGGCAATTGTGAATGTCATGTAAACGGAACGCTTTGGAGTTTGATTTGCGAGCAGAATCACCAAGAATGGGTTCTTGAATTTGGCGCATTGAACCAAGAAGGAAAGTTGAGTTGGATGGAGCGACCACAGGACTATGTGCAACGCCGTGTGGAAGAGCGAGGTGTGCGTCTGATTCGTCTTTGGTTCACCGATGTTCAAGGCCAACTTAAATCGTTCGCTATTTCACCTGCGGAGTTAGAGACCGCTTTCGCAAATGGCATGATTTTTGACGGTTCGTCTATCGATGGATTCAGCCGTGTCCGCGAAGAAGACATGGTCGCTCGACCTGACCCTGCAACTTTCGAGTTAATGCGTTGGGGCGGTAATGACGAAAATGCGGCACGCATGTTTTGTGATATCGAACGCGCTGATGGAAGCCCATTTCCGGGTGATTCAAGACAGGTTCTGCGACGTTCAATGGAGAGAGCTCATGCCGAGGGCTTCACATTTTTCACTGCACCCGAGTTGGAGTACTTTCTCTTTGAAGCCGACCGTAACGGTGAGCCTGTTCCGCTCGACAACGGGAGCTACTTCGATCTCACCACGGCTGACGTGGCCAGCAGTATCCGCCGACAAACTTTGACCACGCTCGAAGCTATGGGAATCCCCGTTGAGTATTCATTCCATGAAGACGCCCCGAGTCAGCATGAGATCGACTTGCGGTATACCGATGCTCTCACCATGGCCGACAACGTCATGACGTTCAGGCTTATCGTCCGCGAAATAGCTCTTGAACATGGAGTGCATGCAACGTTTATGCCTAAACCCCTTACCGGAGTTCAAGGTTCTGGAATGCATACCCACCTTTCGTTGTTTCGGGATGGAGTCAATGCTTTTCACGATCCAGAAAGTCCGGATGGCTTATCTGAAATCGCAAGAGGTTTCATTGCTGGATTGCTGCACCATGCGCGAGAAATCACCGCTGTTACGAATCAGCTAGTCAATAGCTATAAACGTCTGGTTGCCGGCTACGAAGCACCTGTGAACGTGTCCTGGGCTAGGGCGAACCGAGCAGCCTTAATTCGCGTACCTACTAGCCGTGAAGGCGGCGTCGATGATACGACCCGCATCGAATATCGAGCGCCTGACCCTGCATGTAACCCGTACCTCGCGTTTGCC
Source organism: Actinomycetota bacterium (assembly GCA_002724355.1). GTDB lineage: Bacteria > Actinomycetota > Acidimicrobiia > Acidimicrobiales > Poriferisodalaceae > UBA6944. The sequence continues at coordinate 7,582 of PBOM01000069.1, forward strand.
GTAATGTTGGCCGCTGGCATGAAGGGGATCGAACAGGGTTATGAACTGCCCCTTGAGGCTCCTCCGTCAATGACTGGTTTCACTGAACACGGCGGGTTGATAGACCAAGCTCAGCTTCCTCAGTCCTTAGATGAGGCTTTAGACGAAATGGAGAAAAGTGATCTTGTAGCAGACACTCTGGGCGACCATTTGTTCAGCTGGTTTCTTCGGAACAAGAGACGAGAGTGGAACGACTACAAAGCGCAGGTGACACCGTTCGAACTTGATCGCTACTACTCGAACCTGTGATGTCGGTCTTAGCTATTTATCCATCGGATCCAGTTCCGGAATTGGCTCAGTTGTTAGATCTGAGTGGCTTTATTTGGAAGGGTGTTGAGCGCCCATCAGATGTCCACGACCTTGAGCCGGACGAAGGTTGGGGTGGGGCAATCGTTCAAGTTGGATCCGATAGTGATCTGGGTTGGGGCATGCTTCGCGCCCTTCGAAAACGCGACGTTCCGGTGTCGCCTCTTTTGTTGATAATTCGAGGGAGCGAACTCCAAGAACTGGAACTGCGGGACGAATTGTTTGATGATTTCTGTCTCGACCCATTTCATCCACGTGAACTCGAAGCACGTATAAAGCACATGCTCGCCTCGGAAATCGAAAGCATTACCGGTGAACGAATCGAGTATGGACCTCTGTTACTGGATTTGGAAACGTACGAGGCCTCGGTTGACAGTCAACCTTTGGACTTAACGTTCATGGAGTACGAATTGCTCCGCTTCTTAGCAGCAAGTCCGGGTCGAGTATTTACCAGAGAGGTACTTCTGAGCAGGGTTTGGGGGTATGAGTACTACGGCGGAGCGCGCACCGTGGATGTTCATATTCGCCGTCTGAGGGCCAAGCTCGGTGAGGAATATGCGAGTTTGATTCAGACCGTGAGAAGCGTCGGCTACCGGCTTGGTGAAAGCAGGCGACGCTAGTAGTTGGTTTCAATCAGGCTGCTTCCCTCGTGTCTTGACTCCGCGTCGTCTTTAAGGGAGTTACCCAACAGAGCTGCTACTGCAACAAGACTTAGGGTGATGAGAAACGGGCTCAGTAGCAAAATAACTGCGATTGCTATGCCTCCAACCATGCCCTTGATGGTAGCCAGTCCTTTAACCTTCGGGTGATTTTCAGAAACAATTAAGTGTTGNTGCAGCACTGCAACATCGGTTGTTCTTACGCGTGAATCGTGGATTAGTTATCCGCGATGTAAGCAACCGCTTCGATTTCTACCAATGCACCAAGGGGTAGGGCCTTGACAGCTATGGCTGAACGCGAAGGTCGATGGTCTCCGAATACTTCGGCATAGGCATCGTTGACGATCGAAAAATTCTCGATATCGGTCATGAATACTGTGCACTTCACGACATCGCCAAGGGAAAGACCGTTGTCGCTGAGAATAGTTTGAGCGTTCGCTAAAGCTTGCGTCGTCTGGGCTGCGACTCCGTCAACTAGGGAACCTCCCGAGACGCCCACTTGCCCNGAGATGAANAAGAGNTCACCAGCTTTATAGGACGCTGAGTAATGGGCTACTGGCTTAGACACGTGCTACCTCCGAGGAGTTAAGAAAGACGGAACGTTGAATTATCCTGTTGGTAAATCAGATGGACAGCCCCGATTCAACCATGTGGCTGCGGCAACCGCGGCGAATACCGCATCTCCGGCAGCAAGATTTGGGCCNTCACCGACACTAATGATCTCTATCTCGGGGGTATCNGATGATCGAAGTACACCAAATGAGCGGANGGTGAGGTCTTGTACNTCNCCATTCTGGTCGACACTTAGNNCTTCGGAAGTCACCCAGCTGTAGGCCATGTGTGCTGCTCCAATGCAGTAACTGCGAAACATGGTCCAATCAAGTGGGGTTCCCGCGTTTACCTCAACTCTTATGAGTCCGTTTGTGATCTCGGCCTTCGCTGTGGCCCCTGAAGGAGCAGCTACCCAGTCTGTGCGGCCNCGCAGTCCGGTCAACAACATTTCTGNCTCNGCCCANCCCGCTGCGCGGATAGCAGCCGACGTCGACGGCCCAGGGATCGTTACTTGTTCGATGTCACANTTTGGCAGCAGGGGCCGGATCCGTTCATCGATGTTTGCGGTGCTGACTATCCGGAAGATGCCTGAGCCATCTGCACGCAATCCAACAGAGATCGGTGGACGTTTNGGTCCCTGTCGAACAGTGTCCTCTCTGGACCATAAAACTCGAACCGCTCGATTATTTTCTCGTGCGAGTTCGCGGGCAACTTCAGTGACATCGCTAGCAATCTTCCCTCCGAACGCGCCTCCATTTGCTACAGGGTCCGCTGGTTCACCCTGCGGGTCGCACCAGGATGCATCTGTTTCTAGGTATGCGGGTTCCACCCAACAAGTTCGGAGAGTGACCGCCCAATCGCCTTCGGGGAGTTCCAATGGGGGGCAAGGTTCCAAGCTGCTGCGCCGACCTTGAATCTTTCCCGCCTGTTCTCTTGCCTGATGAAGACTGTCTGCGATGNGCCATTGCGAGTNACTTCTGACCGCCACCAGAGCATTGTTGGGAGTTTCGTCGTCAGCGAAGCCTCCTTGGCCTAAAACCACCTGAGGGCCGACGATCTGCGACGTGTCTGCTTCAAGGGTTGCTTGNCGGGTCGCAAGATCTAGGTCACGCGAAGGAAACTCTACAGACACCTCCGAAGCCGCTTCCCTAATGGTCTGCCAGCCAGTGCATCGGCATAAGTGCGCCGCCAACAAGCGGTCGATTGTCTCCCTATTCCCGAGATCAGCGCCNTTGCGTTCGTGTCCTACCAACCGACACACAATCCCCGGGGTACAAAAGCCGCACTGGGATGCACCGTGCGCTAAAAACGCGTTCGCCCACCTGCTTTGTTCGTCTTCTGTAAGTCCTTCTACCGTTGTCACTTGCCGACCTGACACTCGACGTAAGGGAGTCACGCAAGCGACTCGCGGGTCACCGTCGATTAAGACNGTGCAACATCCGCACTGACCTTGAGGGCTGCATCCATCTTTTACTGATCGTTTCCCNAGATGATCTCGCAAAGCGCCAAGAAGACTGCCCCCGTCGTCGGGAACNTCTACTTGTTGTCCATCAAGTTGGAAGCTGATGATCGGTTCGATGGGAGTACCTCCGNATACGAATAACCCTCAACGCTTCGGGTGAGACCACAGTTCAGGCTACGTTCCAGGGAGTGGATCGCAATATGTGGGACCCAAGGTATCTATCGCGCCGAACATTTCTGTCTTTGTTAGGCGGTGGCTGCGCCGCCTCTGCATTATTAGCTGCCTGCGGAAATCGCGCAGAGACAACCAGCGAACTCCGTACCGCATCAAAATGGTTTTCCGACCAAACAATTGTGAGCAATTTCGGTCCGCAAAGAACGGTGTGGTCTTTTTCTGATGAGCAGGGCAACTTGGGTGGACTTTCGCCAGAAAGCATCGAGGTAGANATTTTGGATGCGTCTCTTAACACGATCCATCGAACTACCGCTTCGCGTCACANCGATGGCGTGGCTATGCCCTACTACCCNGTAATTGTCCCCTTCCAAAANTCTGAGGTTCACGAGTTTCGTTTTGATTTGGGGGCGCGTGGCAGNTACCTCGGTTACGCAGTACCTGGATCNAANTCGACTAGTTCGATTATGTGGCCAGGTGATCNGTTTCCGATGGTGCCTACTCCAACTCAATCCAACCCCGGCGGGGTCNCACCTATTTGCACCCGGCAGCCTTCGTGTCCGTTCCACGAAGTGTCTCTTGATGCATCTTTAGCGTCTCCCAACGCAACTGTTCTCATTGTCAGCACGCCAGCGTTTTGTGGAACTAAGTGGATGTGCGGACCCGTNCTAGAGAATTTGGTTTCCGAGGTAGGGAACAACCANCCAGGATGTGACGTGATTCATGTTGAGGTGTATTCCAACCCACAGCCAGACGACCTTGGCCCGATAGNACCAGCNGTGCGAGCAATGGGNGTCGAATATGAGCCCTTNATCTTCCTGATCGACGANGCTGGCATNGTGCTTCGGCGTTTAGACCATATTTGGGACAACGCNGAACTAAGGGAACTGTTGTCCCTGATCTAGTTTCGTNTGTTTCTAGGGCTTAACTAAACGAGTTGCCGCACCCGCATGTTCGCTGGGCATTGGGGTTATCGATAGCAAAGCCAGAACCCATCAGGCCATCTTTGAAATCCAAAGTTGCGCCTTCAAGTAACTGGGCACTCATGGGGTCAGTTACTACTCGAACATCGCCGAAAAACTGTGACATGTCATCAGTTTCGGTTTCGGAATCGAAAAACATTTCGTAGCTATAACCAGAACAGCCGCCGGGGCGAACTGCNACCCGAAGCGCCAAATCCAGNTCGCCTTCCGCTTCGATCAGTTCTTTTACTTTTTCAGCTGCAATATCTGTAACGGTGATCATGTTGAAACGTCCCAGTTCTTAGTACTCCATCATTGTAGCGAATGAATGTCGTTGGATCACAGAGGACTGCGTAACTAGCCTTATATATGTGAGCGAACAGTCCGCCGACGAATCTGAAGTCCTCACAATTCTACGCGGGGTCATGGACCCGGAATTAGGCGACAACATTGTTGATCTTGGAATGGTCAGATCTGCGTACATCGAAGACGGAACTGCCCACGTCACCATCGCGCTGACGACAGCTGGATGTCCGCTTCGGGCGACGATAAAGCGCGACTGTGAAACGCGTGTCAGTTCTCTGCCAGAGGTGTCCCAGGTGCAGTTGCATTGGGATGAGCTCACAGCCGATGAGCGAACACGCGTAATGGAACGCGCTAGGGCTAATGCGCGCGAGACAGCAGCTCCAACTCAAATACCTGCACGAGCACGAGTGATTTCAGTTGCTTCGGGAAAGGGTGGCGTTGGTAAATCCTCGGTAACGGTGAATCTTGCCACCGCGTTAGCTTCTAAGGGCTTCACAGTCGGAGTCCTCGACGCTGACATTTGGGGATTCAGCATTCCCAGGATGTTGGGAGTCGACTCCCGCTTAAGTGCCCGTCCAGCAGGCTCAGATGAGGATCGAGGGAAAATTGTTCCCGACGAGAAAAAAGAAGGAGCGGGACTTCTCAAGGTTGTTTCAACGGGATTGATGGTCGAGACCGAGGAGACAGCTTTGATGTGGAGGGGCTTGATGTTGGCCAAGGCGGTCGAACAGTTTCTTCATGATGTTGATTGGGGTGAAGTCGACTACTTGCTGATCGACATGCCGCCCGGAACAGGGGACGTCCAGATGGCGTTAGCTCGGTTGCTCCCTCAAGCCGAGATGCTGGTCGTGACTACCCCGGCAGTGAGCGCACAAAAGGTCGCCGTGAGGGTCGCGGATATGGCTCGGCGCAGCCATATGCCGATTTTAGGTGTTATTGAAAATATGTCTGCGTTTACAACGCCCGATGGCGCATCGTGGCCGCTCTTCGGTGAGGGCGGAGGAGAGCGTCTCGCTGAAGAAATCGGGGCTCCTCTATTGGGTTCAATTCCGTTAGAGCCAGCCGTCTCCACCGGCGGAGACACCGGCCAACCTGTCGCTTCTAGTGGCGGCAGGGCGGGAGAAATATTTCACGAAGTTGCTGATCGTATTGTGAATGAAATCCTGCCACCAATAAACATGGCTGACTGTTCTGCCTCGTCTATGACTGAAGTTCCAGTCGCACTTCCTAGCGAATAACGGGCGAACTACTGCGTTGAACCGTGGGGTGGCGGATGCGCCAAAGCTTCGTCGTATCCCGGTTCACCTGGCATAAACACTTGCGGTGCACCATCGGAAGAAATAGAGATGGCGGGCAATATCTCGGGGATCTCTGATAGTGAGCCGGCCCACTGCATGACTTGGTCAACTGATCGCAATTCCAGGAGGGGTTCCAAATTTGCGACTGTTGGCATAATCATCTCGAATTTGCCTGCTTCGTGAAGTTCCATCGCTTCTGTTGGAGAGATCCAACAGCTTTCGACGGTTTCCCCTCCGTCGTGAGCAGGTCGCTGTCCTTGCGGGGAACGAGCAACAAAAAATCGGGTGTCGAACCGTCTTGGGGGGCCTACTGGTGTGATCCAATGACTGACATACCTCAAGTCATCAAAGTTCAGATGCAATCCTTCCTTGCGACACAACTCCACCATCGTAAGTTCGCCTGAATACACCGCTTCGCGGTGTCGTTGAAAGCGTTGATTGAGAGCAGGGTCTGACAAAGACAACTCATCGTTACCATTTCTTGCGAGAAGAGCTCCGGCCTCTTCAAAGCATTCACGGATGGCCGCCACCCAGTATGAAAGTCCCCCACTATCAATTTGAAGTCGAGCCGATGCTTCTCGATCATTGAGCCCTATCGAAATAGTCTCAATCTCGTCAGTTGCTCGATCGGTGACATCAACCGCTCCTCCCGGAAAGACAAATTGACCGGGAACAAAATCGCTCTTGGGGTTTCGACGGAGCATAAAAGTTTCTAAGCCCTGTTCTCCGTCTCGAACCAGCATGACGGTGGCAGCTGTCCGAAGTTCTACTTCTTGGGTCAAGTGTCCTGCTCTCCGAACGGAGGTCCGTCTTCGTTACGAGGTTCTTCTGAATTCCAAGTTTCGAGGTTCCATGTTGCCGAGGTGTTCGTAGCACGAGACCGAAAATTGCGTCGTATTCCTCCTATTGCAACGGAGCGAATCGGGGGTATCAAAATGATTAATCCGACGGCATCGGTCAAGAATCCTGGGGTGAGCATTAATGCGCCCGCAAACAAAATTGCTATGCCAGAAAAGATTTCGTCGCTGGGCATCTCACCTTTTTGTAACCGTTCGCGAGATCTTTTGAGTAATCCAAGACCTTGGTGTTTGACAAGCCAAGCCCCAACCAGACTGTCAATGATCAGCAAACCTACGGTGTTCCAAGCCCCTAAGACTTGACCTACCTGGATAATGAGCACCAACTCGACAATGGGTACAACGATGAACAGTACGAACAGAACAGCCACTTGTTTGATCTTAGTGATGGCGCCTAGGGCGAATCGAACTCGGTCGGACCTATCCTTCTAACGTGCGACCACCGTCAGTTGATGCCTTATCGAGATCGTTAACAGATATCGATTTGCCTGCTCCACTCCTAGTGGAGGCTGCTCGAATCGCGATCGCAAACGACGACCCCGAATCAGCACGCAGTGAGGCACTCCGGCTCCAACGATCGCTGCTGGGTCCCGCAATCAACGCGACAGGGGTACTTCTTCATACCAATCTTGGTCGCGCCCCTCTGGAATATCACCAGGAAGCACAAGCAACGAACCTGGAATTCGACTTAATCACCGGAGGTCGTGGGTCTCGAAACAACCATGTCACGAACCTGATCTGCAAATTGACTGGGGCTGAGGCCGCTCTAATCGTCAACAACTGCTCTGCGGCCGTGACATTAGTACTTGCCGCTTTAGCTCGAGGTCGAGCGGTGGCAGTTTCACGCGGCGAACTGGTTGAAATCGGTGGGGGATTTCGCGTACCGGACGTAATGTCAGAGTCCGGCGCTCATCTTGTTGAAGTCGGGACGACTAACAGAACACGAGTCGCTGATTATCAGGCCGCTTGTCGCCTCCACGACACCGCTCTCTTACTGAAAGTTCACCCTTCCAATTACAAGATCAGTGGTTTCACAGAAGAAGTCTCAGTTGCCGCTTTAAGCGACCTAGAAATTCCTGTAGTGGCCGATCTTGGATCTGGGTTTATCGACGAAGGCTGCCATTGGCTGCGAGATGGCAAACCGTCGTGGCTGCGCGATGAGCCAGCTGTAAAGCAAACCTTGGAAGCTGGGGCTGCTTTGGTGACTTTTTCTGGTGACAAACTATTCGGTGGGCCTCAAGCTGGGGTAATAGCCGGGCGCGCGGACTTAATCGAAGCCTGCGCTCAACATCCACTTATGAGGGCATTCCGACCTGGAGCTCTCGTCCTAGGTGCTCTCCAGCAGACGGCACTGGCCTACCTCCGTCGCGACGGCGACGCAATACCCTTCTGGCGAATGGCCCAAACTCCAGTGCCCCAACTGTTAGCTCGCGCCGAGGCCATATCTGCAGATCGTTCAGTCACGACCAGCGCAATGACCGGTGGTGGTTCATTACCCGGCGAAGAAATCCCATCAGCCGGCATACGGTTAGACGGCGATATTGCAGCTGGGCTTCGGGAAGCTCCGATACCCGTTATTGCAAGGGTTCGTGATCAAGCCACATTCATCGACCTTCGAACTGTCCATCCCGACGACGACACCTTGGTGGCAAACGCAATTGCCTCAGTTATTTGATCAATGCACATCATCGCGACAGCAGGCCACGTCGATCACGGCAAATCAACCTTGGTTCGGGCACTCACGGGAACTGACCCGGACCGATTGACCGAGGAAAAAGAACGCGGTCTAACAATCGATTTGGGGTTTGCTTTTACAGATCTTTCCTCGGGTCGAAAGCTGTCATTCATTGACGTCCCCGGACACATCCGTTTCATTAAAAACATGCTTGCCGGGGTCGGCGGCGTGGACGCATGCCTTTTCGTAGTCGCCGCAACCGAAGGCTGGAAACCTCAATCCGAGGAGCATCTTCGCATACTTGAACTACTGGGAATCCGCCACGGCGTCATTGCCCTTACCCAGATTGGGTTAGTTGATGACGAACTCGCGCAACTAGCTCACATGGATGTCGAAGAACGCATAGAAGATAGCTTCCTCGAAGGCGCTGAGATCATCCCTGTCGACAGTCTCGCTGGCACCGGCATAGACGCACTACGCGAATCTCTTGATCGGCTTACTGAATCAGTGCCTACCGCAAACAACAACAAGCGACCTCGACTTTGGATTGATCGGGCGTTCGCTGCGACCGGCGCTGGCAGCGTGGTGACCGGCACCTTAACTGGGGGTCGGTTAAGAGTGGACGACGAGGTTGCCCTTGTACCCGGCAATACCACAGCACGGATCCGCGCCATTCAGACACAAAGCGAATCAAGAACAAAGATCGACCCCGGACACCGCGTCGCTTTGAACCTCGCCAACGTTGATTACCAAGAACTCGGTAGGGGAATCGCTCTGGTGTTCAGCGAACAGTGGCACCGTACCCAGAAGTTTGATGCAGAGATTCGAATTCTCCCCGACCTCAATCACGACGTATCCAGACGTGGGGCATATTCGCTCTATGTCGGTTCAGGTGAATGGCCAGTCAAAATCCGGGTTTTGGGTCCTAACCGTCTCATGCCGGGTTCTGACGGACACGTAAGGATTTTTCTGCCGGAAAATCTTCCACTTCTGCCAGGGGACAGATTTGTTTTACGAGAATCCGGTCGAGATGAGACCATCGGAGGCGGCCAAGTGCTCGACGTTGATCCCGTGTTGAAGGCATCCGAAGCTCAGCCTGATCTGTCGGTCGAACGAGTGGTGGCAGAACGTGAATGGGTCACGGTCGGCGAGCTCGAACGTCTCACTGGCGTTCCAGCAAAGCCAGTATTGGGAAATTGGGTTGCTTCAGAAGCCGTTGTCGCTGCTTTAGAAGAAGAGGTTCGATCTCTGGTGGAACAAGCTGGACCTCTCGGATTAGACGTAGCGCTTCTAGATGAGCGACAGCGCTTAGCTATCAACAATTTACAAGAGGTCGAAGTTTCCGATGGACGGGTGAAGTCGATCGATCAGGAAGACATCTTGGTTGATCATCCAATCCTTAACGAACTCGAAAAAGATCTTTTTTCTCCCAATCAGCCAGCTCAGTCATCCAGAGAAGAACTGCGAGGCTTGCTGCAACGTGGTCTGGTTGTTCAAAACGAAGGTGTTTTCTTTGCTGCATCAGCAATAGACCAAGCGTCGATACGTGTCGCTCAACTGTTGCAAGATAAGCCCGAAGGGGTCACCGTTGCCGAGATCAGAGATGCGCTGAACACAACAAGAAAATTTGCGCTACCTATTTGCGCTGTGTTGGATAACACCGGAATTACACGAAGACGCGACGACCTAAGAATTGCTGGTCCACGCCTACCCAAACTTTGACGCGCGGCATTTTAGGATGCCAACACCATCGGGAAATGTTAGGAGACGGCTTCGCCGTCCAGAACAAGGAGCATTTGCCTTCGTTCTGCTTCGTTGGCGCCACCCCATATGCCATGTGGCTCGCGAATATAAAGTGCGTAGGACAGGCAGTCTTCTCTAACTGAACATTGCGCACATATGGCCTTAGCTCGAGCCTCTCGACCCAATTTTTCGTCTTTCCGCTCAAACCTCGGCGGCGGAAAGAAAACGGTCGATTGCGGTCCGCGACACGCAGCCTTGTGCTCCCAACTGTCATCTGGCAGTGCAGCCATAATTTGCTCCCCCCAAAGAGCTTCCGGACGCAATCTAGGCGCGCGCGCCATACAAAGGCAAGAAAAAATCAAAAAACGATTCAATTT
>PBOM01000070.1 GCA_002724355.1 Actinomycetota bacterium
GCCCGACACAAGAGCACCCTCGTAGATACCCATAATCCGTTTACTGAGTGCTCCAACCTTTGCCTCATCCATAACAAACTCCATTATTTCGATTGGGTCGACGGCCCGTTGTGTCTCCCATATTTCCACAGCACCAGGGGTACGAGCCCAACGAAATAGCGGTTGTCGTCATCGACTGAGCCGCGGCTTTAGATGATTTGTTCCCAGCCAGCGAATCCCCCAACAAGATCTGATACTTCGCTTCCGCTGAGTTCCGCTCTCAGTACGCTCGCCGCGATGGAGCTTCTGTATCCGCCAGCGCAATAGACGACAATGTCATCGGCGTCAGTTAGTTGTCCCATGCGGCTATTGAGTTCGGCTAGGGGGATATGGACAGAGCCTTCTATAGCGCCTTCTTCTAATTCTCCTGGGTTTCGAACGTCTAGAACAGTGAACTGTTCATCAGTTGACAATCGTTCTCGAAGTTCCAGCGCCGTAGGGCGGAGTGTTACGGCTAGTTGTTCTGGAGGAATTGACTCTGGAGCGAAAGAGCCCTCTATCTGGTCGTAGCCGATCCGAGCTAAACGTTTTTGAGCTTCGTTTACTTGGTCTGTAGTGCCGCACAAAACTATTGGGGTCGTCGGACCTATGACGCTCCCGGCAAATTCTGCGAAGCGTCCTTCTAATCCGACATTGATTGCGCCAGGGAAATGACCCAAAGCGAAGACTTCGGGGCTGCGAACATCAAGCACAGCGGCACCTTCTCCAACCCTGCGCTCGAGTTCTGCCCTGGAGAGCGTCAGAGGTGGAGCGTCAACGCGGAGAGTTCTCAGTTGAGCGTTGAGGATCGCGTTGTATGAGAAGTACATCGGTTGTGCGGGCTGGCCTTCAGTAATCGATTCAATGAACTCATTTCGGTTGCGGATTCGGATAGATGGGTTCTCTGTTCGTTGAGCGCCAATCGTTGACCATGTGTCACTTGAGAGGTTTTTGCCGCAGGCGGAGCCGGCTCCATGCGCGGGGTACACCACGGTGTCGTCGGGCATTGCCAATAATTTTTCGTGCAGGGAGTCGTACAGCATCCCTGCTAGTTCGATTTTTGACCAACCCGAGCTGACTAGTAGGTCGGGGCGCCCCACATCACCGATGAATAAGGTGTCCCCCGTTAAGACGGCATGAGGTGCGGGTGACTCACCTGTCTCATAAATCGCAACACTTATTGATTCTGGTGTGTGGCCTGGAGTGTGGAGTATCTCTAAAGTCACCTGGCCTAGTGAGTATCTTTCCCCGTCGTCGAACAACCTTGCTGGGAATTCTGGCTGGGCGACGGATCCGTAACCGATTTCAGCTCCAGTTTGAGCGAATTCGAGGTGACCGGATAGGAAGTCGGCGTGGAGATGCGTTTCCAGGACCATTTCAATGCGAAGCCCAAGCTTCTCGGCGTCGTGAAGGTATTCCTCAATATCCCGTCGAGGATCAACAATGACTGCACGGCCCGTTGTCTGGTCACCGATGAGATAAGAAGCCTGAGACAGGCACTGAAGGTAATACTGCTCAATAATCACCGATGTTCCTCGCTGTCGTTGACTTCCTTGCCGTTCCCCGTTCAGGTGATCGGTTGAGCTGTGCGGAGAGGGAGAGTGAGTGTCATCCGTGAGATCGTAGGCGGAAAGTTACCCTGTCTCGGCCACCTACCCCTGTGGGGCGTAATTCTGATGTCTTGGTGGTCCTATTATGTGTGCCGTGACGAGCCATATTTCGATTCAACCCTCAACCGCTCGAGTGCGGGTCCGAATTGGAGAAACCGTGATAGCAGATTCACGGGAAACTCAACTTCTGACCGAAGGAAATCTTCCACCGCGCCATTATTTCCCCCGGGAAGATGTAGCAATGGAATTTCTCTTAGCCAGCGAGAGTATTACTCACTGCCCTCACAAAGGAGATGCTCGTTATTGGAGCGTTAACTTAGACGGGGGTGCTTTGGACGACGTGGTGTGGAGCTACGAAGAGCCGNTNGCTGAAATGTCTCNNATNGCNGGNCTNTTGAGCTTTTACGATGAGCTGGTGACGTTAGAAGTAGAGGATTGAGGGCAGCAACATCGCCGTCAGTTAGCAGTTGTCATTTTCTTCAAAGTTTCTTCCGCCTTCAGAGGCCCACCCAGTGACGATGCCCTTTGCTACGGCGAGGTTCACTCTGCCGGCAATAAATTCTTGTGTGACCATGAGGAGTTCACAGTCTCGTTCGACCACTCTGTGCGGGAGCTCCAATGAGTCGAGCAACAGGGTCACGTGTTCTTCGGCAAGGCCAACGATGTTGATAGCTTCTACGATCTTTTCGCAAACTTCGCCTGAGGTCTCGTCGTAGCACGCCAGGTTTCTCGGGCCGAGAGACTGCTTAAGTCGGAATAGTTGGAAGACCTGACCGATATCTGCGCCCGGGCGCGCTGCAGCCATATCCCAAACGTCTTCTAAACGCTCTAATTCGGGTGGTTTCTGGGCTGGTGCTGAAGTCGCGGTTTGGGCAATTTGGCTAGTTGTAGGACCGGTTAGCGGCTCGCTGAGTTCAGGCTGGGGATCGTGCGTCCCGCCACAAGAAGAGGTTGCGAAGCTCAGCAGCAGAAGCACGGCTACAACGATCTTCTTCATCTCATGACCTTATCTGTGGACGTTGAGCTATCTGCTTCGACTGGTACAGCCTTGGGTGTTGCAGCAACGAGTGGTCGCGGTTGTAGGAATTAAAGAAACGGCGATCAAAATACTTTTTCTAGTGGTTGATGTTTCATGGTCGTTAGCCCATACACCGCTAAAAGGTCGCCTTGGTACATATGACATGCCACGAGGCGTGTTTCCCCGCGCCGGTGGATGACTTCACTAGCGATACGAAACGGGCTTTGGGTTATCGCTTCGAAATAATCCAGTCGCATGTTGATGGTGGATTGGAAACCGGGAGTGCCCTCCACGTCACTTTGTGCTGTGTAGAGCGAGGCGATATCGACATAGGCAGCGGTGAAACCGCCAAACAGCTGCCCCGCGGGGTTGAGGGCAACGTCGGGCAGTTCACACATGAGTTCAAGTTGCCCGGGCGACTCGTGTATTACCGACCACTCCGAAGCGTTGAGGAGGTCGAAGGGTGGCAGTCCAGGGTTTACTAATCGTCCTTCGGGAACGTTTTCTCGCCATTCCAGCAACTTGTTAATTTTGTCCTCATTCATCTTTGTCTTCCTAACAGAGTCGCTCCTATTGCTCCAGCGGCTTTACCATTCTCCGCTGGCTTAATCGGAATTCGATTTCGCTGAGTTGATGCGAGAAGTAACTCGTCGAATGAATGACGAATTCTGTCTCCTAAGAGGTCCCATTCTGCAACTAGTCCTCCCCCGATAATGATGAGTTCGGGGTCGAGTAAAGCGGCACAATTTGTGAGTCCGAGTGCAATCCAGTAGGCGAAGTCGTCTATCAACTCAACGGATTGGATGTCACCTCGTCGCGCTGCTTGTGTGATGTCCTCACTAGCGATCTTGTTTAGGTCTCCTTGGACCTTGTCATTGATCTGTTGTAGTCGCCCATTTTTTGCTTTATCGATCGCCAGATTTTTGAGCCCAGCAGCAGATGCGTAAGCTTCCCAGCAGCCTTGCTTTCCGCAAGCACATATCAAACCGCGGGGGTTGACGATCATATGGCCAGGTTCTCCTGCCATTCCGAAGGCACCTCTGTGGATGCGTCCGTCGACTATCAAGGCTCCCCCAATACCTGTACCTAGGGTTACTAGCAACGAGTTATTTGCCGAGGCTGCGACACCATCTGATAGTTCAGCTAGAGCAGCGCAGTTGACATCGTTGTCTACATAAACGGGTACTCCGAGTTTCGATTTCAATATCGGCCCTATATCGAGGCCGTCAACCTCGACAAGATTGGGGGCCCGCCGCAACTTTCCATCGATGTCGACAAGACCTGCGATTCCAATTCCTAGACCTAGTACTTCGAAACGTTCGGGCGATGATTGGGCAACTCTTTCACTCAGTTCGAAGTACATCGATGACGTAGTTCCAATCAGTTCGGCTGCTCCTTGCGGTGTAGGCAGTAGACGCTCTTCGAGTAAATCACCATTCTCATTCACCGCTACGCCGAGAGTCTTGGTGCCCCCAATGTCAATTCCAATGAACGCGGGCGAAGGAGAAGGTTGCGTGTTCACCTGAACAGGATCCTAGGGTTAGGCCCACCAACGCAACCCGAAACCGATATCGCTCATGGTTGTGACGTTGCTGCGTCGTTCTTCGGTCTCATTTCGCTGTCTTTATGAGACAACGACCTCTAGGTGCTGCAAAGATAACGACTCATTGAAGGAGGGTTTCGATGGACAGCGTGATTTACGAAATCGAGGACCGCATCGCTTATGTGACGATCAACCGCCCGGAGGCATACAACGCTTGTGACCAAGCGACGTACGACCGTCTAGGTGAGGTGTGGGAAGATTTTGCTCACAACGATGAGGCCTGGGTCGCGATTTTGACCGGCGCAGGGGATAAAGCTTTTTGTGCGGGGAGCGACATTAAACAAAACTTCAATTCGGCTCCCGAACCTGCGAGTAATTTTGCTGCTGCTGGGAGAGGCGATCTTATGCGCGGGCTCGAAATTTGGAAGCCAGTCATTGCCGCAGTCAATGGTCACTGCAATGGAGGGGGTCTGGAGCAAGCACTGAGTTGCGATATTCGGATCGCTTCTAGCAACGCTCAATTTGGCCTTGGGGAGGTTCTACTTGGTTTGCTACCTGGTGGCGGCGGAACGCAACGACTTCCGCGTACGATCCCACTCGGCCACGCCTTGTGGATGCTGTATAGCGGAGAAAGAATCGATGCAGATGAGGCTTATCGGCTAGGTCTAGTCAACAAGGTGGTGCCGTTTGAAGATCTGCTACCTACTGCTAAAGCGATGGCTGAAACACTGTTGAAGGCGGGCCCACTCGCAGTCCGCGCCATCAAACAGGCTGCGGTCCAAGGAATGAGCATGCCACTAGAGGACGGTCTCCGTTTAGAACAACATTTGTTCCATTTGCTCGCTAGTACCGAAGACAGTTCGGAGGGTACAAGGGCGTTTGCCGAGAAGCGGGAACCGCAATGGAAGGGCCGGTGAGTGATTCGTGACCGAGAAGTTGTATCTCGCTGACGCTGACCTTCGAATTTTTGACGCGACTGTTCAGGCGGTCAATGACGACTTGGTTGAGTTGGACAAGACCGCCTTTTATGTCACAGGCGGTGGACAACCCCACGACACCGGGCTGCTTAGGTGGAACAACACCGAAGCCTTAGTCGAGGATGTCCGGACCGTTGAAGGCCGAGTGTGGCATCAACTTGCGGGTGAAATCCCAAACGTTGGGGCTGAAGTAACTGGGGTCGTGGACGAAGAACGCCGTCATCAACTAATGCGAACTCACACAGCAATGCACATTCTTTGCGGTGTGATGTGGCAACGCTGGCAACGCGTCGTGACCGGCGGAAATATGGATACTTTGTCGGGTCGAATGGACTTCGAGTTAGATGAGTTTCCGCCGGGATTCGCGGAACAGATCCAAGAATTGTGTAACGAAGAAGTCGCAGCCGATCGACCCGTAGCTGTTTCTTTTCTGCCTCGTTCAGAAGCGGTTCTTGATAGAGATTTAATTCGCACAAAAGTCAATCTGATACCTGAAGCAGTCGAAGAAATCCGGGTCGTGGACATTGTGGGACTCGACAAACAAGCCGATGGCGGCACTCATGTGCCTTCCACAGGTGAGGTCGGCCGCATTGAGATCACGAAGACAGAATCAAAGGGACGAGGTTTCAAACGTGTGAGGTTTGTCCTCCACGATGACTAGAAGCCTCTTAAGTCCTCCATTGGGATGGATCTAAGTCGTCGGGTAACAACAGGAACAGCGTTGTTGCGTCGTCGGGTCGGAACCTAGATTTGTGTCCTTGGCCTTGGAGGTCATCTGCGAGTAACGCCATGCCTGGACGGATTAAACGAGTCTCTCCCTCCCCTGTCTCAATTTCTACTTCGCCTTGCAGGGGAAGGACTATTTGACGACGGGGGGCGTTATGAAAACCCATATCGACTTCCGGTTGCTGAGTTCTAAAAATTGCTCCTGCCACTGGAACAATAGGCGTTTCAAATCCCCGAACTTCCTTACTTGAGGGAATCTCAAGGTCCTCGACAACAGTCTTTCCGTTTTCAGTTCGCATCCAAACGACATTCATTTCATATTCCCTTCAGTGTCGTGGCCTGATCCCTAGGCAAACAATGGGGGTGCCGGTAGGGCGCCCCTCGCTCGCTCGTACGCAGCCGAGATCTGCAAACAAATGGCTTCGTTGCCACCGGCGCACGCAATTTGAAGTGAGGTAGGAAGTCCTCCGTTCGAAATCCCAGATGGTACCGAGGTACCGCACATAGACAGATAATTGATAGCGCGAGTGAACCGCGCTGGAGTTGATAACTCATCAGTTTCGGTCAGGGGTGTAGGCAGCATCGGAGTGGTAGGTGTCACTAAGGCGTCAATGCCCTGCATGGCCAGCGAGAAGTTCTCTCGGTCACTGTCACGCTGCAGTAACGCTCCTACGTATTGCGCAGAAGAAATATCAGCGCCTGCTTTGAAACGTGGGCGCACATTTTCATCGACCAAAGAATCGGGGTCATCCATTAGTGCTCCATGATGGAAGTAACCTTCGGCAGTCAGAATTACCGCTGCCGCTTCTTTCATTTCTTCAAAGGGTTTAGCTGGCTGAAACTGAATAATTTCTGCCCCTAAGTCTGCGAGTTGATCAAGAGCTCGATCGTAGGCATCAAGCTGTGCAGCTTCGATACCCATGCGTTCTTGGTCGGACAACGAGCCAATGCGCATGCCCGCAATTCCTGCCGAGAGGTCCAAATTAATGGGCTCTGAACACAGTGCTTCAAACATAAGCGCGACGTCCGTTACCGTTCGTGCCATCGGACCAGGGGTATCGAGTGTGTGAGATAAGGGAACGATGCCCTTTGTAGGCAGCAGGCCCTCTGTTGTTTTAAGACCGACAATTCCACAAAACGCTGCTGGCAAACGCACGGACCCACCGGTGTCGGTTCCGATAGCGCATGGAATCATCCCGGAAGCTACCGCTGCACCAGATCCGCTCGACGACCCTCCTGGGGTACGAGCAACTTTTGGGTCCCAAGGATTATGCGGTGTCCCCATCCTCTGATTGGTGCCCCATCCACCGAAAGCAAATTCAACCGTCTTCGTTTTGCCGAT
>PBOM01000071.1 GCA_002724355.1 Actinomycetota bacterium
CCAATGGCGCCGCTCTCGCTGACCGTTTGACCAAGCAGTGGTGGAACTACCACCGCCACACCTTCAATTGACTGAAATGCCTGGGTCATGGCCGTGATCGCGGTCTGCTGCGCGGGATCGCTGAGAAGAGAACCAGCGGGTGCTTCGATCACAACTTGCGCGCTAATGCCGCCTTCAGCGGGAAACCGCTCTGCTAACAAATCGTAAGCTTCTTGACTGTCAAGGCCAGGAACAACGAAACCATTGGTCATCTTCCCTCCAACAGCGTTGTTGAGACCGATGAGAACAACGGCAGCGGCAAGCCAGACACCGATCG
This sequence comes from Actinomycetota bacterium, assembly GCA_002724355.1. GTDB lineage: Bacteria > Actinomycetota > Acidimicrobiia > Acidimicrobiales > Poriferisodalaceae > UBA6944. Next base: position 317 of record PBOM01000071.1, read on the forward strand.
TTCTCCACCGATGTTGAACACAGGCGCGACCTAACCGATATAAAAACACGGACATGCCGCCAGTCTGCAGGGTCAAGCGCCCAACAACACGCTGATGAACACTGAATTTGAGGCAAAGTGTTGATTGTTGAGCGATGACCGATTTGGTGACCGGTTTAATGACGCAGTGTTCCCCCTAGGGCTAGCGGTACCCTGCGAGTGAGTACCTATTTGTTCAACACTCCGAGAACACCTTCCGAGTGCAGAGATTGATGTGACCCTTCAGATATACGACACCATGGAGCGCCAAAAAGTGCCGTTCGTCCCTCGAACAGAGGGTGAAGTGGCAATGTACGTTTGCGGTCCAACTGTCTATGACGTACCCCACCTCGGTCACGGTCGAACAGCGCTCACCTACGACATGATCCGGAGGTACCTGGAGTGGTGCGACTACAACGTCACAGTTGCGTCAAACGTCACCGACATTGATGACAAAATCATCGCTCGAGCCGAAGACGAAGGGCGAACCGAACCAGACGTCGCAGCCGAGTTCACCGCCGCCTATGACCAACAGATGGAACGACTTGGCATTATCGCGGCTGAATCGCGCCCCCACGCAACTCAATTCATAGACGGAATGATCGACATCATTCATGACCTCGTTAATCGCGAAGCCGCATATGTTGTGCCTGACAAAGGCGTCTATTTCTCAGTAGAAGGCCTCAGTGATTACGGACGACTCGCTGGTCGTTCGCTGGACCAACTTCTCGACGACGCCGGTCAGCGAGTAGACGTGGACACCGACAAAAGGTCACCTCTGGATTTCGCGCTATGGAAGGCGGCAAAACCCGGCGAACCATCGTGGCAAACACCCTGGGGTGTGGGACGGCCGGGTTGGCACACTGAATGCGTTGCCATGTCACTGAGCGCTCTTGGCCCTGATTTTGACATTCACGGGGGCGGCGACGATCTGTGTTTCCCACATCACCAGAACGAATGGGCGCAAGTCACCGCAACGGGGCAACCCTTCGCGCGTCACTGGGTGCACAGCGCAATGGTCAATGTTGCGGGTGAGAAAATGTCGAAGTCATTGGGTAACTTCACCAATTTGGCAGAAGCNATAGACANCTCCGGCCCAAGAGCATTNCGTCTTTTGGCCCTGCAAACNCANTATCGACGAGCNATGGAAATGGGCAGAGATGCCCTTTCCGCNGCTGCGACTGCGGTGGAGCGCCTAGACGCTTTCCATCGACGGATGACAGCTTCAGATATTGACNTGGAGAGCGGCGANACAATACCCGAGTCNATCGACGCCTTTAAAGCATCGATGGACGACGATTTTGGTACTCCGGCAGCACTGGACCAAGCCTTTAGCCTTGTGCGCGAAGCGAACAGCGNCCTAGACAACGGCGAAACGCAAACTGCGGGACTTCGAGCCCGCACTGCGCTGGTGNTNCTCACTGCTTTGGGTATTGAAATCGGTCTAGATGAGGCAAGCTCNAGTGACGGTCCAGACAACGAAGAGATCGAACGGCTGATCGAAGAACGCCAAACGGCTAGATCTGATCGTGACTTCGATGCGGCGGACCGCATCAGAGACCAACTNGCAGCATTGGGGATNGTTGTTGAAGACACGGCTGATGGCGTCATATGGCATCGGACATGATTGAAGCTTCAAAAATTTTGTCGCTCGAACCTCACGGAGCGGATGCGTTTGTAGGGGAGAGCCCACTCTATGAATGGGGCCGTATCTATGGNGGCTTGGTTATNGCTCAGTCTCTTTGTGCAGCAATGAGAACCATCGACACNGAAGGGCACAACATTCATTCACTCCATGCATATTTCATTNTGGGTGGCGACCCNAACGAACCAGTTCGCTATGAAGTTGACCGACTTCGAAACGGCAGNAGTTTCTCTACNCGACGGGTTGTTGCNCGNCAAAGTGGGGGAGCGATACTCAACCTCTCATGTTCGTTTCAACGCGACGAAAATGGACCGGANATCTCNACTTCGGCGATTCCTAAAGANTTGAAATCGCCTGAGGAGTCAAAAAAAATAGATTGGGGTATTGGCGTAGACGCACGCCTNGAGCACGAGTCCACCGACCCTGCCTCTCACCGAGTGTGGACCAAGTTCACCGGCCCCCTCAGCGACAGCANGGATGAACATTTCGCGGCTCTCGCATATCTNTCAGANACAAATCCGATGGATGCCATAGTGACAGCGCATCCAGCGCAGTCACTGGTGGGGGATGAATCCAGCGAACTGANTTGGGACGACGTGTACATGGCGGCCTCTTTGGACCACGCCGTNTGGTTTCATCGGGCTGTTCGCGCCGACCAGTGGCTTCTATTTGACTTAGCGCCACATCAGATAAAAGGCACTCGAGGTCTAGCGACAGGTGACGTGTTCACCGCTGACGGTGAACTAGTGGCAACTGTTGCACAACAGGGCCTCATTAGAGTCCGATCAGAAACTGGCTAGGCGACACCCTGTCGTTCCAACCAATCCTGGATCAACCACCCAGCGATTGACATACCTCCGATAGGGCACGGCGGTAAATCGTTCGCGTGGAACCACCCTGCTTCGACTATCTCATCTTCCTGAATGGAAATTTCACCCGACTCATAGGTGCAGTGGAAACCACACATCAACGAATGAGGGAATGGCCACGGCTGACTCCCGAAGTAACGAATATCTTTCACTTGTACGCCGACCTCTTCCATCACCTCCCGTTCAACGGCCTGTTCGAGGCTCTCTCCTGGCTCTACGAAACCGGCGAGGGTGCTGAAGAAACGACCCGGGAATTGACGTCCCCAAGCGAGCAGTACCTGATCACCGTTTTCTACGAGCACGATCATTGCGGGACTTAGGCGTGGGAATGCCATGTGTCCACAATTTGGGCATACTTTGCCGCGGTCGTGAGGGTTTGTCTCGGTAGGTGTTGCGCATCGACCGCAATAGATATGAGTTCGTTCGTAGTTGACTATCTGCTCAGCGCGTCCAGCAATCACCCACTCTTCATCTGGAATTCGGCCATAGAGCTTTCGGAGGTGAACTGGTTCAAGGTCGCCCTCGTCGGAACCTTCATGAAGATCGATTGCATAGACGCCAGCGCCGTCTATTACGCCTAGAAAGAAAGTGGGGGCTTCTATCGGAGCCTGCTCTGATCTGACTAGTCCGGCACCCGGTTCAACAAAAACTGTTCCGGATCGCACAGGCACCCACATGTTCTCAGAGGGATCAAGGTCGGCTGGTGGATTAGGAGCTGGTGTAAACACGGTTGCAGTCCATCACAACTCGGAGGTTTGCGCTCGATTTTCAGATACAACCCCGTGGGGTATGGCTACAAACGGCGCATTACTGTAACGACCCGACCAAAGATCGCTACCTCTGCGACATTGAACACCATGGGTTCCAGCGTCGAATTAGCTGGAAGTAACGTCACGATATCGCCTTGCTGGGTGAAGGTCTTAACGGTCGCCTCATCTCCTGGAATTCCAGCGACGACAGTGTCTCCATTAGTTGCGGAATTTTGCCGGTTGACGACTACGAAGTCTCCATCCAAGATGCCTGCCTCGATCATCGAGTCGCCCCTCACCTTCAACATGAAGAGTTCTCCGTCTCCAGTGAAATCTTCTGGAACGGGGACGAGTTCTTCAACGTTCTCTTGCGCCAGCACGTCGGTTCCGGCTGCAACTTCACCCACTAGGGGAACGTGACGAGTGGGGCGACGTTCAGCTATGGCGCCTGAGGAGGCGTCGAAACACACTTCGATAGCTCGAGGTTTCGTTGGGTCTCGGCGCAGGTAGCCAGCGCTTTCTAATTGCGCCAGATGGGAGTGAACGGTGCTGGGGGAGTTGAGGCCCACTGCGGCGCCAATCTCGCGTACCGCCGGGGGGTACCCGCGTTCTCGCATTGTCGATTCTATGAATTCAAGAATGGCTCTTTGGCGATCTGTGATTGTGTGGTCAGCCATAACGACGACTCTTTCTCCAGCTACGAACGTTTGTTCGTTATGACGGTACCAGTAGGATGATAGTTGGGCAAACACACGTTCGATTTTTGCTTGACATCGAACAAGTGTTCTGGTTTAGTCGAACAAGTGTTCGCCAATGCCTCAGTAGGCAAAAACCGGTGTCACACCCCTCTAGAACAATTAATTCAGAACCGAAGAGCCGGGAAAGGCCCAGCATTTTAGGGAAATACGATGGTTGCAGTACTTAGAGCAGAAATAGAACAGTTCGACCAAGACCACAGAGAATCAACGCGAGATAGTCATCTCCGCCTAGTGGATGCAGTCGTAGAAGGTCCAGCTTCGAGAGCGCAGATCGGAACTCGCCGCCACACGCAGGCGACTTATTGGAGACGTCGTATTACCTGTATGGCCCTGTTGGCCGGACTGTTATGGATGATGTCGAGTGCTGCTGGGTTATCCGACGGCGACCGTTCAGCGGAGAGACCAGAAGCGCTGACATTGATCGAAAGTGCTGCAGGTGAATCACTTACACCAGGCCAGGTCGTAATTGTGAAACCAGGCGACACGCTCTGGTCAATTGCCCGAAAGATGCAACCGACTGGCGACGTTCGACCTCTGGTTGATCGCATAGCGACACTCAACAATGGTCACGCGTTAATCGCGGGACAAGCCCTGCTGCTTCCGTAGATGGGTAACTCAGCTAATCAGTGGCGGGGATCGTGGCTGCTCTGGTGTATCTGAGAAATAGGAAATGATCCTCAGTCAACACGTGCCTCAACTCAAGTTCATGGATATGGGGGATGTCACCACGAGCGATACCTCGTTGGTTGCTGCCACCCATCAAGGGAGCGACA
>PBOM01000072.1 GCA_002724355.1 Actinomycetota bacterium
GCAGCCGGTACAGCTGACCTCCCTGTCGCCGATGAAGCGTGCGCTGTTCTTCACGCCCACGGCATCACTGCGACCCGTCTCACCGACATTGGTGTCGCTGGCTTGCATCGACTGCTTGCGGTACTCGATGAGTTATTGGAGGCGGAGGTAATCATCACCATTGCGGGGATGGAGGGTGCGTTAGCTACCGCTATTGGCGGGTTGAGTTCCGCACCGGTAATAGCTGTCCCTACCAGTGTCGGGTACGGNGCNGGNCTTGAAGGAGTCACTGCTCTGTTGGCGATGCACGCATCATGTGCAGCGGGTATCACCGTGGTTGGAATCGACAACGGCTTCGGGGCAGCGATGGCTGCGATGCGCATCCTCGACCACGGGAAACTGTCATGACTCGCAACGTCGCATGGTTTCACCCATTTTCGGGGATTGCAGGAGACATGACCCTGGGGGCGTTACTTGATGCCGGCGCAGACCTGAACTTCGTTGTAGCAACGTTGAANCAACTCAACGTCGACGGGTGGNCGCTGTCAGCAGAACGCGTGGAGCGAAAAGGGATTGACGCCACTCGGGCGATCGTCGATGCACCCGAACAACACCATCATCGTCACTGGTCAGACATCCGCGAGCTCCTTGAAGGCAGTTCACTTCCCGATCGAGTGAAGACGCGAAGTCTCACGGTGTTCGAAACACTCGCGATCGCAGAAGGAAAAGTGCACGGGGTACCTCCAGAAGATGTGCACTTTCACGAAGTCGGGGCCCTTGACGCGATCGTCGACATCGTCGGGTCATGTGCAGCGTTGGAGTCACTCGACATCGACGAGATCGCAAGTGCGCCGGTGGCAGTCGGGGTTGGCACCATCACTGCGGCGCACGGTGTACTCCCAAATCCTCCACCAGCGGTAGTGAACCTCTTGGAACAAATTCCCACCGTTGGCNTTGATGTGGATTTAGAGCTCACCACTCCGACCGGCGCTGCGATCATCAAAGCGCTCGCCACCGTCGTTGGGGCAATGCCGGACATGACTATCCGCTGCTCGGGTTATGGTGCTGGTACCCGTGATTTATCTGATCGAGCAAACGTAACCCAAGTCATCATCGGCAGTCTCACACCCGCCGCGGCACAGTCTTCTGATGAAACCGAGCCTGTGGTTGAACTATCTACCAATCTCGATGATGTGACCGGTGAGCAGTTGGGTCACGCCATCGGAGAACTGATGGCGGCCGGTGCGCTTGACGCATGGGTGACACCCATTGTNATGAAGAAAAACCGTCCAGCTCATACTCTCTCTGTCCTCGCTCACCCACANCAAGCAGCCGATCTAGCCGGACTGGTGATGTCGTTGACCGGGACGTTGGGAGTGCGCTCCCGACAGCTTGATCGTGTCGCAGTGCAGCGCACGACCGTCACGGTGTCTGTCGATGGTCATGACATCGATGTGAAAATCAGTGACGTTCGAGTCAAAGCAGAATTCGATCACGTCGCAGCCGCCGCCACAGCACTGGGGTTACCGGTACAGGAGATAGCTGCTCGCGCTGAAACGCTCGCCCAAGATCTGTGATTGCGCTTATTTTCGGATGCTGGGCTCTACGGGCGTGCCTTTTGGTGGTCCCGCTGAGGTGAACTCAGTTCCGTCAGGATCTGTGGCCCAGGGCGCTTCTTGTTCCCATTGGTCTTCGTACACAATTTCTTGCAAGGGTCGGCGGCGGACCGGTCCATGACGGCCAGCGGGTTTCCCCAGTGGGATGGTTGCATGGATGGCAACTTCGTCGGGTATATCGAGCAGGTCACGCAATTCGTTTTCTACGTGGGTGTGCCAACCNGTGATGACACCTCCATATCCGAGGGCGCGTGCTGCGAGCATCAGGTTTTGGACCGCTGGGAACACTGATGACCCTTCGGCATAGTTTTCTGGCCGGTAACGAATCAGGCAAGCGAGGACAACTACGGGTGTTTCTTCGAAATGGTCAACGAAGTGTTGCATGGTGCGCGCCATTCGGGCTTTCGGCGAGTTTCCTGTTTCCCCGGACCCTGCGTCATATCCATCATTCGAACGCTTCTCGTTCCAACCTGCTCGGAATGATTCACCGAGNAGTGCCTTCGCTGCTTTTGCTTTGGGGCCATCGCGAAGAACCAAGAATCTGAATTTTTGGCGGTTGGATCCNGATGGGGCTCGACCCGCGTGCCACAACATGGTGTTGAGATCTTCTTCGGGGATTGGTTCAGGCAAATACCGNCGAATCGCTCGGGTTGTAGCCAGCCCTTCAAGCAGCCCTATTTCTTCGCGCTCGGCCACTCTTAGCCCCCTTGTGTTTCGTCAAGCAGTTCAACGACATTAACAATGCTTTGATCAGTGACGACTCCCACAACGCGACCAGCGGTGTCGACAACGGGATAGATGTCGACGTCGGCTTCTTCCATGCGAGCGCTGACTTCTCGCACTGTCCATGACAATCGAGCAGGGGTTAACCCCGCGATCATCACTTCTGAACATGCTGTCGTTGACCATAGGTCTTGGTCTATGTCGCCTGCATCGCTGACTTTGATGATTCCTTGAAATTCACCATTGGTGTCAGCGACAACCGCTTCGAGTTGTTTTCGGGGAAACGCGAACCGCCACACAAAATCCGATAGCGAGTCTGCGGGTTGGACAGTTTGGAAGTCTCGTTTCATAGCTGAGGTGATGGGCATTTGGAACCGTCGTTCAAGATGCCCCACTCGGGTATCGCGTTGATACTCCGAAACAGACGAACTGCCAACAACTACCTGGCTAACTGCAACAGCTATGAGACCAGGTACCACGAATGATGGAGCGCCTGTTGATTCNGCCACGAACATGACCGCAGCGAGCGGGGTGCGGTATCCCGCAGCCAAAAACGCCGCCACACCGATGAAGGGGAAGAAGGCCATCGATTCCACGCCNACGTCGATCCAACCCCCAACAATGCGNCCGATAATTAGTCCCAGTACGGCAAGTGGAATGAACACGCCGCCTACCCCNCCACTGGCAATCACTGTCGAAGTAGCAACNAGTCGGATCGCCAACAGCATTCCCAACATGGGTAGCGTCTCATCTGGGTTCAGTACCCAGCGAAGCACTTGGCCTTCAGCCGTTGGACCCATTGACAGTGGCGCGTCGAACAGCAGGTCGCTCAACACGACTAGGCCCGCCGCGATAACACTCCCGGCGGCTGCAAGCACCCACCACGGTTGGGTCCGCTGCACCTGTTTGGCCCCTCTGATGGCTCTGCTGAACACCATCGCTGCAAGACCACACAAGGCTCCCACGATCGCCGCGCCGACCAGTTCCCGCTGCCCGAAGCCAACTCGCACCAGATCGGTTCGAACTTCGAACGGCAGGTCGTCATCTAATCCGCTGACCAACACAAATGTCACATAGCTCGATGCGCTCGACAGTAACGCTGGGAGTAGCGCTCGGCGGCCTAAGTCGCCTTTGTATGGTGACTCCAACGCAAACAACACCCCAGTTGCTGGCGCTTGGAAAACTGCGCTCACGCCAGCAGCTGCTCCCGCTACGAGTAANGCTTGTCCGTCTTTGTCTCTGAACAACCANGAGAGCCGTCGTTGAATTGCCGAACCGGTCGTCGCTCCTGCATAAATAGCTGGACCTTCTAACCCGGCGGCTCCACCCATACCGACGGTGGCGATACCAGCAAGTAAGCGGAATGGCAGATGAACGACTTTTAAGACATGTGACTTGTTGTGGTAGCCGCGGATGTATTCCTCTGAAGTNGATGGGGACAAAGGGTGACCNGAATCGGAGTACCTCAAGAGGAGTACTGCGATCCAGAGTCCTAACGCCGGGGCGAGTGCCTGTTGCCAAAGGCTGCGATGCAAAATGTCTTCAAGCAGAACTTTTTCTGCGAGCACCACAACGCCCGCGACGATGAGACCAGTAACGACCCCTACCGCGCCGTAAATGACGAAACGAAGAATTCTGTTTCTCATCGTCGGTCAAACAGGGGAAAGTTCATTAACACCATAATGCCGTGTGTTGTCAGCAAAAATGGTTCGNCGCTGTTNCAATCGGTGACATTTTGACCACATGGGTACCCTTGTCGCTATGACCACTAGCCGGTTCTACTTTCGTCAACTTCTTTCGGGGCGAGATTTCGCGAAAGAAGACCCCATGGCTGCTCAAATGGCGAACTTTGTGTATCTCATCGGTGATCGAGAGACCCGCGATGCTGTGATTGTCGATCCGGCCTACGGGGTGGGCGACATATTGGACATCCTCGATCAAGACGGTATGCAACTGTCCGGAGTGTTGGCCAGTCACTACCACCCCGATCATGTCGGAGGTTCGATGATGGGTCACACCATCGAAGGNGTTCGAGAACTCCTCGAAATTAAAGGTACGAAGATTCATGTCCAAGCCGAGGAAGCGGACCTGGTGAAAAAGGTCACCGAAGTCAGCGACGGAGATCTTGAGGTNCACCAGCCGGGTGACCACATTCTTGTCGGAGATATACGTGTTGATCTTTTACACACCCCCGGACATACACCTGGCAGTCAATGTTTCCTCGTTGAAGGAACACTCGTCGCAGGCGACACCCTTTTCCTTGAGGGTTGTGGNCGNACCGACCTTCCGGGCAGCGACGCCACTGCCATGTATCACTCCCTTCACAACACGCTGGCCAAAGTCCCCGACGACACCGTTCTNTTCCCTGGTCATCGCTATTCGTTTCANTCTTCGGCAACGATGGGCATGACACGGGAAATGAACTACGTGTTTAAACCTGACTCAGAAGAACAGTGGCTGATGATGTTTGGCGGCCAATGACCACCCAGTTGCTTCCCCCCATCGTCACCGTCGAAGAACTAGCGGGCCGAACCGACGTCGTGTTATGTGATGTCCGNTGGTATCTCGACCGCACACCGGGACGTAACAAATACAACGAGGGGCACATTCCCGGATCAATATTTGTTGACCTTGACGAACACTTGGCGACACTGCCTCGTAAGTCCGAAGGACGTCACCCGCTACCCGCCGCGGCGTCGTTCGCAGCAAGTTTGGGGTCACTTGGGATTAGCCATGAAGACCCTGTTGTTGCATACGACGACAGTGGCGGCATGTCCGCAGGCCGTCTGGTGTGGATGCTTCGGGTTCTTGGTCACGACGCTGCCTTNCTTGATGGAGGATTGCAGGGGTGGACTGGTGAGCTCGAAACGTTGTCTCGCGTTCGCGACGCAGTCGACCATCCAATCCGCGAATGGCCAACTGAATTGTTCGCCGACGCCGATGCGGCAGCGCTAGCCGGAAATGATCCTTCTCAGGTCCTTATCGATGCTCGAAGCCCGGATCGATTCTCAGGCGAAAACGAGCCAGTAGACCCCAAAGCGGGGCACATCCCCGGCGCCATCAATCTCCCATTCTCCCAAAATCTCTCACCAGATGGCTTTTTCGAATCTCCTGAACAGCTACGTCAACGATTTGAAAATGCAGGGTGCACCGAAGGATCTGCAACNGTCATGTACTGCGGGTCTGGGGTAAGCGCCTGCAACAACTTGTTAGCGTTCGAACACGCAGGATTNGGAAAGGCACTTCTGTACGCCGGTTCTTGGTCTCAGTGGAGCAACAGCGCAGATCGGCCTGTCGAAACCAGTTAACAAAAGTTGTGGCATTCGAATAGCAACCACAGTCACTGGGCAGACATACTGGCCACATGGCAGACCTTTCAGATTTTTATGGCCTAGACGAATTCCTTAACGACGACGAACAGATGATTCGCGACACAGTCAACAAATTCGTTGACAACGAATTTAAACCTGTCGTCGGAGAGCACTTTGAAGCNGGCACGTTTCCAATGGAATTGGTACCCACCATCGCTGACATGGGTTTATTAGGTATGCATCTTGATGGCTACGGCTGTGCGGGAGCATCGGCGATGGCGTACGGGATCGCGTGCCGAGAACTCGAAGCTGGTGATAGCGGCCTCCGAAGCTTTGTATCCGTTCAGGGGTCTTTGTGCATGTTCCCTATTTGGAAATACGGATCAGAGGAACAAAAGGAGGAGTGGTTGCCAAAGATGGCTGCAGGCGAAGTTATTGGTTGTTTCGGGCTCACCGAACCTGATCACGGCTCGGATCCATCATCGATGGCGACACGAGCTAAACGAGACGGCGACCAGTGGATCCTCAACGGATCAAAAAGGTGGATCACCAATGCCGGCATTGCACATCTCGCCATCGTCTGGGCCAACACTGATGAAGGATTCCGCGGGTTCTTAGTTCCAACNGACTCGGAAGGCTTCGAAGCTAGGAAAATCCAGAACAAACTTTCGCTCAGAGCTTCGGTAACTGGAGAGTTCTACATGGATGACGTAGTGGTACCTGAATCCATGCGGCTCCCCGATGCAATGAGTATTGGTGCACCGTTGAGTTGTCTAAGCGAAGCTCGATACGGCATAGCATTCGGCGCTGTTGGAGTCGCTCGAGACTGTTATAACGCTGCTTTGGACTACCAACANGAACGCCCTCAGTTCGGTAAACCGCTCTCAAGTTTTCAGATCAGTCAAATTAAATTTGCTGACATGTTGACGGACATGACCAACGCCAACCTCCAAGCCATGAACCTAGGTCGCCTAAAAGAAGACCACAGCATTCGCCCGTACCACATCTCAATGGCGAAGCGACATAACTGCCGAGTGGCGATAGATGCTGCGCGTACCGCTCGCGCAATGATGGGTGCTAACGGGGTGAGCACCGAATACAGCCCGATGCGTCACGCGAACAACATGGAGAGCGTCATGACCTATGAAGGAACAGAGGAAATCCACGGCTTGATCCTCGGTCAAGAAATCACAGGGATACCGTCGTTCAGATGACAGACTTCGACCTCGGAGAAGTAGACCGTCTCTTAAAAACAACTAAACAGGTCCGGAAACGGCTAGATCTCAGCAAAGAGGTTCCAGTAGATCTTCTTTTGGATTGCATAGAAGTGGCGGGCCACGCTCCAGTTGGCGGCAACCTCGAACGTAATCGCTGGATAATCGTCACCGACGCTGAACTGAAAGCGGAAATTGCCCATTATTACGCCGAAGTGGGGCGTCCTTATCTAGCCGCAAGTTCAGACATTCGTACCGATGAGCGCACGAGTCGGGTCATCGATTCCTCGATTCATCTGATTGACCACATGCATGAAGTTCCGGCAATGGTTATCCCTTTACGACTTGACCGTCCACCAAGTGGGGAAAACGATGAGGGTTCTGCTGGTGGCTGGTGGGGATCGGTGTTGCCGGGTGTGTGGAGTTTCCAGCTTGCGGCCAGAGCACGTGGCCTGGGATCGACTTGGACCACATTTCACCTCGCACACGAAGCAAAGATTGCTGAGCTTCTGGGTATCCCACCGACAGTTAGCCAATGCGCGTTACTGCCGGTGGCGTTCTACACCGGGGATTCTTTTTATCCTGCGCCAAGACGTTCTGTTGACGAGGTGACTTATCTCAACGGTTGGAAACAGCCAGTTCGTTAACGCAATCGCTGCGACTCTTGAGGTGGAGCGCCCACCGGCAGCGAAATTCGTCAGATACTAGACAGGTGAGTGGTCGCAGTAATTCCGACACAGTCCGTGAGGTGCTGGTGAAGTACCACCAGCCGTATTCCTTCAGACAATTACTTGACCACCTACAGCCCCGGGCCCTACCGGGAGTTGAAAAGGTGGAGGGAGATACTTACGCGAGAGTTTCAGTCAGTAATGGAGTCCCCCAAATTTTTCAGGTCGAAGATGCTGCTGATGGTCTCCATCTGCGAATCACGACTACTTCCCATAGCGATGATGCCCTAGCTAGCGACCTCAAACGGATCCGCTACTTGTTCGCTGTAGAAGAAGACCCATCTTTAGCTGTTGCCCATCTGTCTTGCGATCCGTTTATCGGTCAGTTGGTAGAGCAACGCCCTTGGGTTCGCGTTCCTAGATGCTGGGATCCATTCGAAACGTCGATTCGTATCATCATCGGTCAGCAAATTTCAGTGGCAGCTGCGACGACAATTAGTGGACGAATAGCAGCCAGGTTTGGGACGAAGGTTTCTACTGGTTCCGATCTAAACCTCGTGTTCCCATCTGCGGACGTTCTGGCTCACGCCGACTTAAGTGACGTGGGGCTCACCGAACGCAGAAAGGTCACCATACAAACTTTTGCTCGGTCAGTACTTGACGGTTCAATCGATTTCGAAACTCCAAAAGATCTACAAGACATAGAGCGCAACTGGTGTGCGTTGCCTGGTATCGGCCCGTGGACTGCTCAAGTCGCAGCCATGCGAGTGCTAGGCCATAACGATGCAATGCCCGCATCTGATTTGGGGATACTTCGGTCAGTAAACAACATCACGGAACAAGACCTCAACTCAGAGGCACTGCAAAAACAATCTAAAGTGTGGGCGCCATTCCGTTCATGGGCCGCTCAACATCTGTGGCAAGCACCCCAAGTCAATAGGAATTCCTGATGAGCAACCCTCATTTATGCCAAGAAGTGTCGACGCCCATTGGGAACCTCACCCTGGTGAGCACTGAAGTAGGGCTGCGCGCTGTTCTCTGGCCTAACGACGGAGACCGGATCACGCTCCCACGCCAGATGACCGCGTCAAACAGTGATCCAATCCTCTGCGAAACAGCAACACAGCTTGGACAGTATTTCGCCAAAGAACGTACTGAGTTCGATCTCCCACTTGACTTGCAAGGAACTGATTTCCAACAACAAGCGTGGAACGCTCTCGCGAGGATCCCATACGGAGAAACCTGGACTTACAAGCAGCAGGCGGAACTCCTCGGGCGCCCTAAAGCAGTGAGAGCGATAGGAGCTGCTAACGGTAAGAACCCGGTCTCAATAGTGCTTCCTTGTCATCGAGTAATTGGGGTTAACGGTTCTCTCACCGGTTTTGCTGGTGGTTTAGACACAAAAAAGGAATTGTTACGTTTCGAAGGTGCCCTCTCAAACGGAAATTAAACAGGTGAGTTAGCAACCCTGTATGTCTTAGTTCCACGCCCGACTCTGTCATCTAACTGAGACCCGCTAGAACCCGCAGACACTTGTGTGCGCGAGGAGGGACTTGAACCCTCACACCCTTGCGGGCACAGGCACCTGAAGCCTGCGCGTCTGCCAGTTCCGCCACTCGCGCTAATTTGGATCGACCAGCGTAGCTGCACAACAACTTTCTTCCGCCACGAGGACCTCGACTGTTCATCGCAGGCGACCCCCGACCTGACGGAGCCGGTCCTACACTCAAGTAACAATGGGTCTCAAAGGCATAAGCGACGCTATAGGTAGAGCATCTTCGCGTGTTCTGCGTACACCCGTCAGCCCTAGAGCCTTAGGGCACAAGGTCACTCGCCTTCTCGACAAAGAACGCACCAGCGACACGCATGGTCACCCAATTGTCCCTAACCATCTCATCGTCGCTTTTGCTCAAAAAGACAGGGACCGCTTCGGGAATGCAGAAGAATCGCTCCGACGTCAACTGATCGAAGTGGCCCACACCCATGCGCGTGCAAAAGGCTTGGGACTTACCGGACCCCTATCAATTGACTTTGCGACAAACCCCAGATTTAGAACAGGTCGCTGTGACGTCTCAGGAGAGTTTCGTGATGCTCCGATCGGAGATGAAGCTGTTTTAGTGACATCTGATGGTCTTCAGATCGCGGTCACTACACCACAAATTCTTGGAAGAAACGATGACTGTGGGGTGGTCCTAGCCGGATCAAATGTAAGCCGGCATCATGCAGAAATCAGGGCGGACCAGCACGGATTATTCATTGTTGATATGGGCTCCACCAACGGCACTCTCGTCAACGGCATCGCAATCGACACCCACCGGCTGTTGCACGGCGACATTGTGAGCATTGGCGATCATGAACTACGAGTAGAGGTGGTCTGATGTCACCCCAACTCGTCAGGCTTCTCACCATTCTTCTTCTAATCCTCATCCACCTATTTCTGTTGCGAGTCATTCGAGCCATTTGGGTAGGGATAAAACCAACGCGCGATATCCGATCTCGCGTAAATCCGTTCATTAAAGGTCATCGACCCGCGAATGTGCTGATCGTACGAACTCCCGAAACACTGAACGGTCAACGACACGAACTCACTGAGGAAATAACCATCGGTCGGGCAGCAACTTGTGAAGTCACCATCGATGACAGTTACGCAAGTCAAATTCACGCGCGCATTTTTCGACGCGACGGCGAACACATCCTGGAAGATTTGGGCTCCACCAACGGCACCTACCTCAATCGACAGAAAGTTTCATCGGCGACCAATCTGCGCGCTGGCGACCACGTACAAATCGGATCTACCGTCTTCGAGGTAACGCCGTGACTACGTCGCCGAGACTGAGGCTGTCTTGGGGCGGCGCTACTGACCAAGGTCGGGTGCGGGCCAACAACCAAGATGCGATGTACGCCGACTGGGGTCTTTTTGTCGTGGCGGATGGTATGGGCGGGCATCAAGGTGGCGAAGTGGCGGCAAATTTGGCTGTCCGAGCGGTTGCTAAGGCTGAACGTGGAAGCGTTAGTGATCTTCGCAATGCTGTCGTCGAAGCAAATCGGCTTGTACATGAAACAGCCATTGCTCAGCCTGAACTACATGGGATGGGGACAACGCTCACAGCGTTAGCTGTGGACCAACATGGAGAGGGGCATCAGTTCGTTGTCTTAAATGTGGGAGATTCTCGGGTCTACCGCTACCGAGATAACCAACTTGAACAACTCACCGAAGACCATAGTTACGTGGCTGAATTGGTCCGGCGGGGCGAGATCGACGATGAGGCTGCTTCTGTGCACCCGTACCGGAACATGTTGACTCGCGCGATCGGCGTTCATCCAGACGTCGAAATTGACGAATGGTTAATTGAGCCTGCCGTCGGCGACCGATTCGTCTTGTGCAGCGACGGCTTAACAAACGAGCTTGATGACAGCGCTATCGCTGAACAGTTAGCGAACACAGAGGATCCTGGCGTTATCGCTAAGGCACTTGTTGCAGCAGCTAACGAGCACGGTGGTCGAGATAACTCAACAGTGCTCATCGTGGATGTGCAAGCCGAGCCGTTAACCGACAACGATGAGCTTCGTGAAGTTGCTGAGGACAACTCAGTTGATTTCGGGCACAAGGAAGAAGAACCCTTAGATGCTTCTGCCTCCGCCACGGGCGAAGCCTTTGAAATGCAGCCTCATGCATCAACTATCAAACAGCGAAGCTGGCTGTACGACCAGGTTCGTATTTCTCTTGGGGCTGCTTTAATCACTTTGGTTCTGACCGTTACAACTGCAGCGATGGTCATCACCATTGGTTGGTATGCACGGTCCGGCTATCACGTCGATGTTGTAGCGAATCATGTGGTGATTCAAAAAGGTCGCGCTGGTGGTCTTCTATGGTTCGAGCCGACATTAGAGCAGTGGACACAAATTCAAATATCGGAACTGTCTGATGTGGATCAATCTCGCCTAGCCAACAGCGGTCACATGTCAACGCTGAACGAAGCACAATCTTTTGTGGCGACCCTCCAAACTCGTCAGTTCGGCGGCGAGGACGGGAGCTAAGTGGCTAGGCAGCGGGTAGTAGAACTCACTCTGCTTTTGCTAGCGGCCTTCATCACAGTTGTAACGGTCGCTATTGCGGCCGTTGACGAACGAGTGGCGTTGAGTTGGCGCGTAGCTCCATACTTATTTGGGCTGATGGTTCTTTGGGCCGTCACTCATCTGGCATTAAGAAGGTGGGCCTCATCTTCTAACGGGCTGCTATTTCCAATAACAGCCCTATTGCAGGGTCTCGGATTTGCTTTCATTGTTCGGATTGATCCCGAATTAGCTGACAACCACTTCGCTTGGAGCTTGGCCGCGACTTGCAGCTTTCTGTTAGCCCTAAGAGGATTGCGTGATCTCAGCTGGTTGCGGGAGGTTCGACCCTACGTGGGTATCGCAGGCGCGCTATTACTTCTTGTTCCAGGCGCCATTGCTACGGGCCCAGTGCGGCTAGATAGCTCCTCAACCATTGATTTGGGTCTTATTTCAATAGCTCCACAACAGCTAGGAAATTTGTTCCTTATTACGTTTTTCGCGGCGTGGTTGAGCCGCTACAGATCTCGTAATACAGCTGAACATTTAGGACAAGTGCAACGGTTGGACGGCGATCCCTCGCGATTCCTTCCCCTTGTTGGTGGTTGGTTGCTTACTTCGGTAATCATCATCTTTCATTCCGACATGAGTTCGGCGTTTGTCACCTTCATCATCTTCGTCTCAATGTGGTGGATAGCAGCCGGTCGAATTCGTGATCTTGCAGCGTTTTTGACAGCAATAGCGGGTTCTGTAGCTGTCGCAGCCAGCAGCATTGCCGAAACCAAATCGATTTTCGCAGCGTGGATTGACCCGTGGGCGAACCCTGAACTTGGGGACGCAAGCATCCGGTCATCATTCGCTTTAGCTGGTGGTGGACTGACCGGGACCGGACCTGGAGGTGGTTCTGCCGACTGGATGTCCGGCGCGACAGATCTATTCGCTTTCGTGCCACTCGCAGAAGAGCTCGGTTTTATAGGCGGAGCCGCGATCTTATTGAGTTATCTACTGCTTGTCGGCGTAGGCCTGCGACTAGCAATTGCCGCTCGCACCGAATTTGACACCATTTTGGCCACCGGCATCGCAATCTTTTTCGCCGGTCAAGCGTGGGCCTCAATTGCAGCAGTCGTTCGTTTTCTTCCACCTATGGGGCTATCACTCCCATTTGTTGCACTTAACGGATCACTATTAGTGACGTGCAATATCGCCTTAGCGCTGTTATTAAAAATTTCTGAGGCAGCGCCCAATGTTTCTGAGCGAACACAGTTGCTCCCTCAAATCGCACTAGAACCTCAGGGCGACCAATGACCCGGCGAATAGCTCATGTAGGTGTCGTTTTTCTCGTGTTGTATGGGCTGCTCTTTTTCCGCCTCGAAATTATTCAGGTGCTCAACGCAGATACGCTTCAAAGTCATCCTCAGAACACTCGGGAAATCACGCTGGTCTTTGATGAACCTCGAGGATTCATCCGAACCGCAGATGGCGAAATTATCGCTCAAACCGTCGCGGTAAGCGGCAGGCAGGGTCGTTTAAGGCAATACCCATATGGGCCTCTGTATTCACACGTTGCCGGATTCATTTCGGCGGAGAACGGCGGATCAGGTCTGGAACGGACCCAGAACCAGTTCCTTGGGGGCGAAGATTTAGGGGTTCGCCTCCAAGACAATCGTGACCTCTTTATCGACCGTTCGCGAACCGGTCAACTTGAGCTATCAATTCGGCACGACATTCAACTGATTACACGAGCAGCTATGGCAGGACAAGTGGGAGCTGCCGTAGTTCTTAACCCGACCACAGGATCTGTGCTTGGCCTGTGGAGTGCGCCGCAGTTCGACCCGAACCATTTGTCTTCGCATGATTTGATAGCAGTGACCAGTGATTACCAGGCCCTATCGTCGGACCCTAATCAGCCCTTACTCAACCGAGCAGAATTCCAAAGTTACGACATTGGGTCGTTGTTCACGATTGTCACAGCCGCAGCAGCCATAGAAGAAGATCTGCGCGATTTCGTTGTGCCCCCAATCGAGAGAGTTACCTCAATCGAAGGTTCGCACGCGATCGTGCACGATGGCGGCCCATGCGGCGGAGACTTACAGTCACTGCTGCTCGCCGATTGCTCCCCTGGATGGGCAACCATCGGAACCACGATTGGTCGAGGGAAACTAAACGATGTGTCACAACGATTGGGGATAACAGGAACCAGCCCGGTCCGGCTAGAAGGAAGCCCAAAAGGTGCCCTTCAAACAGGGTCATTAAATTCATCTGCTTCATACGCTGCTGTAGGCGAGGGTCTCAAAGTCACTCCCCTGCAAGTTGCGCACTTATTTGCCACCATCGCCAATGGTGGCAGCAGAATGCAACCTCACGCAGTGAGCCGAGTCCTGAGTTATGACAACAAAGTTCTCGAGGAATTCGCTCCAAATGCGTTGCGGCAATCGTTGTCCAAGGAAACTGCGGCTGAACTCAGACAGTTGCTAGCGGACAATGTTGCGAGCGGCACAGCGCAGAGCCTTTCGATTAATGGGACCTCAGTTGGCGGCATGGTGGCGACCAAACTTTCTGACAAACATGGTTGGGCAGTCACTATCGCCCCAGTGACACTGCCAGAGCTCGTTGTTGCGGTACTTCTAGAGGATGACAGCTTCAATGATCAACAGATTGACGAAGCCAATGTCGCTGCAGTTGCCCGACGAATCACCGAGGCCGTTTTACGCCTCCCAAGCTTTAAGGTAGGAGGTTCCTAATGGTCCCTCCAGAGATGCCAATGTCCGAAAATGAACGACCGATTTTCAGTGGCAGATATGAGCTGTATCGACGTATCGCGCGTGGGGGCATGGCCGAGGTGTTTTTGGGCAGGGACAAGCTTCTGGACAGACCTGTCGCAGTCAAAGTTTTGTTCCCCGAGTACGCGACTGATGCGTCGTTCGTTGAGCGCTTCCGCCGAGAGGCCCAAGCGGCGGCGAACTTAAACCAACCGAACGTTGTTGGCGTATATGACTGGGGTCAAGAAGCTGGCACCTATTACATCGTCATGGAATATGTCGAAGGGCGGAGCCTCGCTGAAATCATTAGGGCAGAGGGTCCGCTGCATCCTGACCGCGCAGCAGACATCGCGATTGACATCGCAGCAGCTTTGGCCTTCGCTCATCGAAACGGGGTTGTCCATCGCGACGTCAAACCAGGAAATGTTTTAGTTACCACGGGAGGGCAGGTAAAAGTTACTGATTTCGGTATAGCGCGGGCTCTTACCGGAAATACTTCCGACAACTTGACGCAAACCGGTTCGGTAATGGGCACCGCCACGTACCTCTCACCAGAGCAAGCCCAAGGGCATCCGGCTGATCCCAGAAGTGATGTGTATTCCTTGTCAGTGGTGCTTTACGAAATGCTGACCGCAGGCCCGCCATTTACTGGCGACACCCCAGTATCGATCGCATACAAACATGTTCAGGAAGCTCCAACTCCGCCATCACAATTCAACGCCGATGTACCTGCGGCGCTCGAAGCAATTTGTCTTCTTGGTTTAACAAAAGACCCTGACACCCGCTATGCCTCAGCTGACGATTTACGTGGTGACTTGAGACGATTTCGTACCGGTCAGCAGGTCCTCGCAACTCAGCGGAGTGGCGACCTTGCCGCTACAACTGTTCAAACACGCGTAACACCTTCTCCGGGGACACGTCCAGCTCCACAAAATGTTGCAGCACAACCGTCAGAGCAACCTGAAAGGGCGACACCACCTAACGGCAACCCAACGGTCGCTGCCACAACGTCGGACAAAACCAGAGTCTGGGCGACTTTGCTCGTGGTGCTCTTAATCGTTGTTGCCGGCTTGGTCTATTTGCTCCTCAACGGATTTACTCCGGGTTCGGGAGATAACGACGCCGGTGTGGTTGGTGCGGGTGATAGTCGACTACGAGTCCCATCTGTGGTGGGGCTTGATTGGCAAGAAGCTGAGAATCAGTTACGCGGTGAAGGATTCGAACAAATAACTATTGAATTTCAAGAACGACAAGACATCCCAGCAAACCAAATATTTCAACAAGACCCGAGAGCTGGGCTACTACTCGCTGAACCCAACGACCCGGACAATCCCATCCGATTATTTGCCTCTAAAGGGCTCACAGTTGTACGAATCCCTGCAGTCGAAAGAATGGATTTTCTGGAAGCTGAGGAGATTTTGCTTACTGCGGGATTTTCAGTGGAACGCGTTGATGAACAGAGCGAAGATTTTGCTCGAAACGTAGTGATCGAACAAAGCGTCCCTAGCACTGAAGAAAGACCTCAGGGGACGGTCATAACTTTGACCGTGTCTATCGGTAAAGGCGAAGTCCAGGTTCCTTCAGTCGAGGGGCAAACAATTTCAGATGCCCGAGTGACTCTCGCTCGCGAGGGACTTCTAGAGGAAGTCGTAAGGGAACATTCTTTAGATTTCCCTATAGATACAGTGATTCGATCTGAACCCGGGTTCGGGCGTTCCACTGAGCGGGGAAGTGTCGTACGTCTAGTTGTGTCACTTGGCCCAGCGACTGGGCAGGTCCCTTCGTTAGAAATTCTCGGCACGACGGACGCCAACCAGGTTGAGATTGCTTTAAGAAATTTGGGGTTCGAAGTCAAACGCGTTGAAAGACAACTTGGGGCAGGTGACCCTTCCATCGGGCAGGTATTAGGTATTGATCCGTTACCAGGAACGGACCTCCTTTTGGGGTCCGAAGTGATCCTTATTGTCGGTAGCGGCGACGCCGGCTC
>PBOM01000002.1 GCA_002724355.1 Actinomycetota bacterium
CAAGTCGGTAGAAAAATGTACGGAGGACAAAACACCTACATACCCCTGAAGGTCAACCAGTCCGGTGTCATCCCAGTTATCTTCGCAAGCTCGATCTTGTTTCTCCCCGTATTGCTATCGAATGTCGCCAATTGGGGGTGGCTCCAAACCTTCGTGAACGACTACCTAACCCAGCCAGACAGCATTGTCTACATCCTCTTCTTCGGCATGCTCATAGTTGGTTTCGCCTACTTCTACACAGCGATCTCGTTTGACCCAGTACGACAAGCTGACAACATCCGCAAACAAGGTGGCTTTGTGCCCGGTGTTCGCCCCGGACCGCAAACAGAACGCTACCTAGCCAAGATCCTCAACCGAATTACTCTGCCCGGGGCGCTCTTCATAGCCTTCGTCGCATTGATCCCCACCGTTCTGCTGTCCCTCACAAGCGACTTAGGAGCAATGGGCGGCGGCGGAGCTGCTATTGGCTTTGGAGGCGTGTCAATCCTCATCGCGGCCGGCGTGGCACTAGAGACCATGAAGCAAGTAGATAGCCAGTTGCTNCAACGCAACTATGAAGGCTTTCTTAAGTAGCCCAGGGCGCACCCAATGACTCGACTCGTGATCCTAGGAAAACAAGGCGCTGGAAAAGGCACCCAATGCGCACTGCTAGTAGAACACTATGGGATTCCTCACATCTCTACAGGGGACATCCTCCGCGCAGCNGTAGCNGAGGGCACCGAATTAGGTCTGAAGGCGAAGGAAGTAATGGAAGCCGGAGACCTTGTATCAGATGACCTCATCCTGGGAATAGTCGAAGCACGTCTCGCCCAACCAGACGTTAACGAAGGTTTCCTCCTGGACGGCTTTCCCCGAACCGACGCTCAAGCCAGCGGCCTGATGGAAATGCTCGCTCCCGAAAGTATTGACGTCGCTATCGACATCGAAGTTCCTGANGACGTAGTTACNCAACGGATGCTCGCACGAGGTCGAGATGATGACTCACCNGAAGCCATCGCNCGACGACTNGAGCTATACCAAGNCGANACAGCTCCCTTGCTCAANTTCTACTCNTCNCAAGGAATTTTGGTTTCAGTTGATGGCTTAGGAACTGAANAAGACGTGCAAGAACGCATTGTCAACGCAATTGAAAGTAGGCGCTAACTATGGCGCTGAGATTGGTGCCTGAAGCCCCTCCCGGTATGCTCATTGTTCGGCTTGTTGGTCGATCCAACAGCGCCGCGTCCGCACTCGGCCGCACGACTGAGGTGTTNCACACCTCGTGGCCCCAGCAACAGGTATCCCAATGAAGGTTCGACCCAGCGTCAAAAAGATGTGTGACAAATGTCGAGTTATTCGACGTCATGGTCGAATTCGAGTTATTTGCGGCAATCCGCGACACAAGCAGCGCCAGGGATAGGAGTTTTTGGATATGGCACGCATNGCAGGTGTAGACATCCCAAGAGAAAAACGTGTAGAGGTAGCCCTTACCTATATCTATGGGATCGGACGCACTAGGTCTTCAGATATATGCGAAGCGCTCAACATCGGTCGAGCTACCCGCGTACGCGANCTCACTGACGAAGAAGTGGTCAAAGTACGCAACTTCATTGACGAAAACTACACAGTCGAAGGAGACCTTCGACGAGACGTAGCCCAAGACATCAAACGCAAGATCGAAATNGGCTGCTTCCAAGGAATCCGGCACCGCCGTGGCTTGCCAGTGCGTGGGCAACGCACCCACACCAACGCCCGTACACGCAAAGGTCCACGAAAGACCGTTGCGGGCAAGAAGAAAGTCCTTAAGTAGCCACCGGCCAAGAAACGAACTGAAAGAAAACCATGGCTAATCCCCAACCAGCAGCACGGCGTCCCCGCCGCAAAGAACGCAANAACGTCGGACACGGCGTCGCGCACATCAAAAGTTCTTTTAACAACACCATCATCAGTTTCAGCGACCAACAAGGCAACGTCGTGTCATGGGCTTCAGCCGGCAACGTTGGCTTTAAAGGCTCAAGAAAATCCACTCCATTCGCTGCCCAACAAGCAGCAGAACAAGCCGCCCGTAAAGCNATGGAACATGGAGTACGNCGAGTTGATGTNCAAGTCAAAGGACCGGGCTCGGGTAGAGAAACCGCGATTCGCTCAATACAAAACACCGGAATCGAAATCACAGGCATTAAAGACATGACGCCTGTTCCCCATAACGGTTGCCGCCCACCGAAACGACGGAGGGTCTAAGCGATGGCACGATACACAGGACCCAAAGCGCGAGTTTCACGACGTCTAGGNATCAACGTCTGGGGTACCTCAGGNGAGACCAAAGCCTTAGATAGNAGACCGTACCCGCCAGGTGAACACGGTCGCGGTCGCAGACGTAGCCAGAACTCTGAGTACCTCGTTCAACTGCAGGAAAAACAAAAAGCCCGCTTCACCTACGGCATTACCGAGAAGCAGTTCCGCAACACCTACGACGAAGCCGCAAAACAACGAGGCGTCACAGGCGAAAATCTATTGCGCCTTCTAGAACTCCGACTGGACAACATCGTATATCGCGCAGGATGGGCAGCAACCCGCCCCCAGGCACGCCAGTTNGTGAGTCACGGACATATCAATGTCAACGGTCGACGGGTGAACGTGCCTAGCTTCCGTGCTCGAAAAGATGATGTTATTGAGTTGCGGCCGAAAGCCCGCGAAATAGTTACCATCCGATGGAATCTCGACGTCCTAGATCGTGCCGCTCCAATGTGGCTCGACGCCGGCGACGGAGGCCAACAGGTCACCGTTAGAGAACTCCCAANCCGCGAACAGATCGAAATACCTGTCCGCGAACAGCTCATAGTTGAGTTGTACAGCAAGTAGTCCACCCCTGGCCCAATGGAGATATTGTGAGCATGCTCACCATGCAGCGCCCAACAGTTGAAGCACTCGGAGAAGAGCAAGATAACCGGCAGCGATTCGCTATCGGACCTCTCGAACCCGGATTCGGACACACCATCGGTAATTCCCTACGACGCACACTGCTGTCGTCGGTACCCGGTGCCGCAATCACTCAAGTTAAGTTCGACGGAGAAGCAGCTCTCCACGAGTTTGCAACTATCGAAGGCGTCGTTGAGGACGTCACTGACCTGATCTTGAACATAAAGGACATCGTCCTCACCTGCGAAAGCGACGAGCCCGTAGCCGTCCGAGTCGACGTCTCTGGCCCCTGNGATCTCACCGCTGGAGACTTTGATTGGGGAGCTGATGTGGAGTGCATCAACCCTGAACTCCACATAGCAACGCTCAGNAAGANTGGTCGTCTCGGTGTTGATCTNACCGTCCAACAAGGACGCGGATATCTCTCATCAGAACATCAGGACAGCAGCTCTACGATCGGAGTGATCCCCATCGACGCGCTGTTCAGCCCCGTCCGCCGCGTATCAATAGAGGTTGAACCAACCCGAGTTGAACAATCAACAAACTTTGATCGTCTCATTCTGGATATAGACACCGATGGGGCTATGACCCCAAGAGACGCACTCGCATCGGCTGGGGACACGCTTCGCACCCTTGTCGGCCTGGTAGCCGACATGAGCGAAGAACCCCTCGGACTCGAAATCCAAGAAATCGCAATTGTGGAGACCACCTCCCCAGAACTTGAACTCCCGATCGAAGATTTGGACCTGAGTGAGAGACCACGCAACTGCCTAAAACGAGGCCAAGTAAACAGCATCGGCGAGCTACTTGAAAAGAGCATCGACGACCTAATGGCGATAACCAACTTCGGACAAAAATCTCTTGACGAGGTCATACAAAAGCTTGATGAGCGAGGTCTAGCTCTCAAAGGTATGGCCCCTACGATTCAATAGGAGCGACTTCATGCCCACCCCGAAGAAAGGCCGTCGACTCGGCGGCAGCTCAAGTCACCAACGCTCCATGATGGCCAACCTTGCCGCGTCGTTGTTTGCAGCTGAAGCCATAGAAACAACAGAAGCAAAAGCTAAGGCACTGCGCCCCTACGCCGAAAAGCTCATCACCAAAGCCAAAAAAGCCAGCGCCGGATCCAACAGTCTCCACCGCCACCGACAACTCGTCTCAAGCCTTAACGGAGANCAGGAAATGGCGCAAAAACTCGTTGATGAAATCGGGCCAAGGTACGAGGATCGCCCAGGTGGATACACAAGGATTCTTAAATTAGGACCACGCCAAGGCGACAACGCCCCAATGGCGCTCATCGAGTTGGTCTAACCCTCTGTGGACTCGGCTATGCCGGAATCNGTCCCAATACAGTCGCTTAGCGAATTTGACACACCAACCATCTGCAACGCGATAGAAGTCATAGCCCCCGAACGGCGTACGCACGGCTTCACCACAAAGCCTTTTCTTTGCCATGACCCATCTCTGNCACCCATTGTNGGCTACGCGCGGACAGCAACCATCAGAGCAACTGCGCCTTCNGGTCGAAGCAAAGCCGAAGATTTGTCCACCCGAATCGGCTATTTCAGACATATCGCAGAAGCCCCGGGCCCCACAGTCACAGTTATCGAAGACATTGACGAACAGGTTGGCTTCGGCGCCCACTGGGGTGAAGTAAACAGCAACCTCCATAAAGGACTGGGGTCAGTTGGCGTTNTAACCAACGGCTCGATCCGAGATGCCGACATGTGGGCAGAAGGATTTGGTGCCCTTGCAGGCTTTTACAGCCCATCTCATGCCTGGGTGCACGTCGTTGACTATGCAATCCCCGTCACAGTCCACGGAATGGCGGTCTCCCCAGGCGACATCATTCACGCCGATCGCCATGGAGCCGTCGTAGTACCACCGTCAGCTGTTACAGCTATCGCCGACACGGTAAAACGCCTAGAAACCGCAGAAGCAAAACTGATCGAACCTTCTCAACAACCTGAATTCAATATTGAGCAACTGATCACAATCCTCGACCCCGACGGACGAGACCACTAACCACCGTCATCCACTAGCGGATACAGGTTCGGTGTCCCTTCCCGAACGAAGAAGAGTCCCAGGTCGAGCATCGGTAAAGCCGCCATCGCGAACTGCATGTTCACCATTGATAAACACGTGATGCACTCCAACGGCCTCGCTATACAACCTCCAAGCACCACCAGGCAGATCTTCGCGAACCTCAACTTCGGCTGGCGCAACCTCAGCGGCGTCAAAAACCACTAGATCAGCCCACCAGCCTTCCTCAACTCGTCCGCGTTCTTTAAGCCCATATAGCCGTGCTGGAACGTCGGTTAGCTTGTTCACCGCGCTCTCTAGACTCAACAAGCTTCGATCTCGAGCAGCCGCCAACAGGTAGGTGGAATAGTTGAACGTCGCCAGAAAATCCAAATGAGCTCCAGCATCAGAAGCCCCTATTAGACAGCGCTCGTCGTTCCATAACGCTTGCCGCAAAGCCCAAGATTCGTCATTGTCTCCAGCAGCAGGCGGATACAAACCGGTTTTCAAATCATCTTCGACGACTATTTCACACAAGGTATCCCAAGCGCTTTTGCCCGTCTCATCAGCGATCTCGCCAATAGTTCGACCTTCAAGATGTTTCAAACTTTCCTTAGTCACTTCGCCGACCGTGAGACGTTCCCAACGAGCTACCCCTCGAAAAGCGCTGGGTTTCTGAGCATCTTCGTTCAGCACTTTTCGACGCTCAGGATCTGACAACAGAGCTAGCTTTTCTTCAGGCGGCAACGCCATTGGTTCGGTCCATCCGTGGAGAGTGTCAAGCAAAAATCCGCTTTCGAAACATAAACGGCTGACAGCGGGCATTGGGGCTGTCAGCGCGATCACTCGGCCGCCTTGACGCGCTGCGTAGTCCGATGCCTGCAATTTCTCCTCTATGAAGTCAGCTTGACGCGCATTCACAAAAATTACGTTCCAGTTCAACGGTTTGTCCGCAGCCACCGACATGTCGGTAAGCAGCTGGTAAACCTCGTTGTCGAATCTTTCGATCGTTGGAATAAATTCGAGAGCTACCGCATCAGAGTCACGAAGTACCGAACACAACTCAATAAGTTCTGTTTCAGAAGCGTGGCGAGAGGGCACCGCCTCACCGTCAGCATCGTTGTGAGTCTTCGCCCACGAAGAACTGAACCCTAAGCCACCGGCAGAAATGCTCTCAGCCAAAAGCTCTTTCATGGACTGGAGCTCACCTTCCGACGCGAACTCACCTACGGATCGTTCACCCATGACCGTCCTGCGTATAGCACTGTGACCAACCAGAAACCCGGCGTTGGGCATCAAGGTGCCGTCAATCGCGTCAAGGTACTCTCCGAAGGTCCTCCAATTCCAAGGAACCCCCTCTTGGAGGGATGTCAACGGCATACCCTCCACTCTCGCCAACATNTCCATCATGTAGTCACCGTGTTCGGCCTCCAAAGGCGCGATAGTGAAGCCACAGTTGCCGCTAATCACGGTCGTGACGCCATGCAGCGGCGACGGAGACAAAGTGGTATCCCAAAACACTTGAGCATCGAAATGGGTATGAACATCAACAAATCCGGGCGCAACTATGAGTCCCGAAGCGTCAATTTCGTTCTCACCTTGTTCGGTAACCTCGCCCACGGCGACTATNCGGCCTTCGCTGACCGCCACATCAGCAACCCGACCAGGAATCCCAGTACCGTCAANTACCGTTCCGTTGCGAATAACTAGATCAAACATCTCTTCCCTCCCAACCGAATATGAAACTACCTTCCTAATGATGACCTCCGCCCGCACTCTGCGAATTGACCTTTCCTATAAAGGCACTGAATTTCGTGGATTCGCTGAAAATCCAGGAGTGCGCACGGTTGGGGCTGAACTGCGTCAAGCACTCGAAACAGTGCTTGGAGAAGAAATTGAACTCACTGTTGCCGGGCGAACCGACGCTGGGGTTCATGCCCNAGGGCAAGTGGTGTCCTTTCACACTGCGAATGAACGTATCGACCCCGACCTTCTTCGCGACTCGCTCAATGGGATATGCAGTTCTGATATTCGAGTACAAGCTGTGACTNTCGCAGAGCCAGATTTTGACGCCCGGTTTTCTGCAACAAGNCGGACCTATCACTACAACATTTTGAACTCACCCACAGCAGACCCCCTCCACGCCGATGTTGAATGGCATATAGGCCCACGTCTCGATATTGACGCTATGAACGATGCAGCGAGCAGGTTCATAGGAGAACACGACTTCACGTCATTTTGCCGACGGCCTAAAGACAAACCCGANCAACCATTACTCCGACGAATTCATACCTCTGAGTGGATTCGTCTAGCAGAGCAAAGAGTTCGATTTGTTATAGAAGGCAACGCCTTTTGTCACCAAATGGTTCGATCCCTAACCGGATTTTGTGTAGCGACCGGCGTCGGAAAGCGGTCGGCTGATGAATTTGAAGCTGTCGTGCAGGCCAAAGACAGATCCGCTGCGCCGTCCATCGCACCACCACACGGATTGACTTTGATGCATGTGAGCTATCAAAAGCACACATGAACCCCCAGATAAACAAGAAATCACTCAATGCTCACGTTTGCCGTTTCACTGTGACGCCCGTAGCCTTGTTCGTCGGCCACTTAACACCAGCGGCACCCTAAATATCAAACAAATTATCTATCCAGAGACACGAGAGGTTGACGCGTAATGCGTACCTATTCACCCAAAGCGAGCGAGATTGAACGGCAATGGTTCATCGTTGACGCAGAAAACCTGGTGCTTGGCCGCATGGCGACTGAAGTAGCACGTGTGCTACGCGGAAAACACAAGCCCACCTTTGCTCCGCACCTTGACTGCGGGGACCACGTCATCATTGTCAACGCTGCCAAAGTGGTGCTCACCAACGAAAAAGCTGAAAAGAAACTCGTGCACAGGCACTCCGGATATCCAGGTGGCCTCAAAACACAAACCTACGCTGACCTCCTAGACCGACAACCCGAAGAGGCAATCCGCCGAACAATAAAGGGCATGCTCCCGCGGAACCGACTTGGCGCTCAAATGCTGACCAAACTGAAGGTCTACGCCGGTCCCGACCATCCCCACTCCGCTCAACAGCCGGAAACTCTCGTTCTCGAAAACGCCAAAGCAAAAACCTGAGATTGAAAGATAAATGACCACTCCACTCACCCAAACAACAGGTAGACGCAAAGAAGCTGTGGCTCGCGTCCGCCTTCGCCCAGGTACCGGCGTAATCACATGCAACAAACGTTCTTTTGAGGACTACTTCACCTCATCGGTCCACCGTCTTCTTGTCACAGAACCCCTCCGCCTCGTCGAACAAGCCGAGACCTACGACATCGACGCCACACTTGACGGTGGCGGCCCAGCCGGACAGGCAGGTGCGCTGAGGCTCGGAATAGCAAGAGCCCTAATCGACATCGACCCTGAACAACGAACCACTCTCAAAGCGGCAGGGCTACTCACGCGAGATGCTCGCAAGAAAGAAAGCAAGAAATACGGTCTCAAGAAAGCCCGTAAGGCACCGCAGTACTCCAAGCGGTAAATCTCAAAGGAGTCGACATGACGTTGTCATTCGGCACCGACGGGGTCCGAGGCCCGGCGCCCGAGATCCTTAACCCAATATTCGTAACCTGCCTCGCGATTGCCGCTCGTGAAGTTCTGTCCGCTGACCAATGGATAGTTGGACGCGACACGCGTGAGTCAGGAAGCGTTCTATCTGACGCAATGCTCAGCGCTTTACAGATCGAAGGACGGCAGACTGCNACCGACGCTGGAATAGTCCCCACCCCNGTCATCGCCCACTTAACAAAAGTTGAACGGTGCGCAGGAGCAATCGTATCCGCCTCACACAACCCGTGGACCGACAACGGCGTCAAGCTGTTCGCTCCNGGCGGCAGAAAACTTCACGACCAAGANCAAACAANTATTGAGACTCGCCTCCAAGAACTGCTCNAAGACCACTCCATTACTTCCAGCTCGGCTCCAGCGGCCCGCTCTCACCCTGACCCGATCACTTCGTGGAGCGAATCGATACANCAAGCTCTTGAAAGNCGAACTCTAGAAGGCATGCGAATAGTCGTTGACTGTGCGAATGGTGCTGCATCCAATTTCGCGGGCCCGCTTTTTACCGAGTTGGGAGCCCAGGTAGAAACAATTAACGCAAGCCCCAACGGAAGAAACATCAACGAGAATTGTGGATCCACAAACCCAACGCAGCTGAGAGAAGCAGTTCTCACGTCACAAGCAGATCTTGGGCTTGCGTTTGACGGCGACGCTGACCGTCTCGTAGCGATCGCTTCAGATGGAGCAACCATCGATGGAGACAGACAGCTTTGCCTCTTCGCAAAAGACCTAGCTCAACGCGCCCAACTTCCCAACAGGCACGTTGTCATCACCGAAATGTCCAACCAAGGACTGCGCGAAGCACTGCACCTAGCTGAGATATCAACCATCGAAGTGCCTGTAGGAGATCGAAACATTCTCACCGAGCTTGACGCTGGACGAGCAACACTTGGAGGCGAACAGTCAGGACACATCATTTTTTGGGACCACGCCACCACCGGCGATGGCATGCTCAGCGGGGCTCTTCTCGCTGACCTCATTATCCGTGCCGANCGATCGAGTGCAGAACTCGCTAGAGATGCGATGCGNCAGTTTCCACAGGCACTCGTAAACGTCCCGATCAAAGAGCAAACCCCAGAGCTACCAACAAACGTCCAAGAAGCCATACAAGAAACTGAACGTCGCNTAGCCGNTNACGGACGAGTGCTCGTTAGGCAAAGCGGAACTGAAGCTGTCATTCGGGTCATGGTTGAAGCGTCCGAAGAGCACCTGGCGCAAACCGAAGCACAGCGACTGGCGGCTCTAATTCAAGCCGCTATCGGGTAACCGCGAATAACCACACCTAACCCGCCGCTACCCTCAACGGTATGTGCGGCATTATCGCCGTCCTCCGAGGACCCGACCATACGCAATCTCTTTCGGCCGAAGACGTTCTTACGCGCCTTGCTACCGCAGTTGAAACACTGCGATCAGCCACTGCTGACGTCAACCAGATATCGACGAAAACCCTCGAAGCAGCAGANCTCCTAGCGTCAATAGACCAAACCTTGCGAACCGTACCAGGCGTACAACTCCTCGTTTTTGACCGCGCTACGGCACTAACAGTCGAAGGTCAACTCCTTCAAGCAGCCGACGCACTTGCANCAATTGACAACCAACTCGACGAACTTACCGACGATCTAGAACAAGTGAATTCTTCGTTGATCGCAGTTCGTGACGCACTGTGGGCAATAGAGCGAGACAGACTTCGCACAGCGGAAGCCATAATTGACCTCGCGAGCGGCACTCCAGAACTTCATTCACTGACAGGGCTTCTCTCTATCCAAACAGCCCTATCCGCCCTCGACCGATTAGAGGTCCGTGGGCGTGACTCAGCGGGAATCGAAATATTTATAGCCAACCATGCACTTCCACCCGCAACTCTCCACGGTCAACGATTCAACGACCCCGTTCTCCAATCAGGCGCCATCCGCGACTGCGACAGCCACATCGCATTCGTCTACAAAAACGCCTCAGAAATTGGAGAACTCGGTGACAACACCAACGTAATCAGATCAGCGATACGCGATGATGAGCTACTCCACCAAGCGATGGCAACACCCTCGGCGCACGTCATCGTTGTCGGGCACACCCGCTGGGCCAGCGTCGGTGTCATTTCCGAAGCCAATGCTCANCCTGTGGACTCACAACAACTAACTACTAACGATCACCCCCACGTAGCGGCTGTGCTCAATGGCGACATAGACAACTACATGGACCTCACGGAATTACGGAATCTAGAGATCTCGCCTGAAATCACAACCGANGCCAAAGTCATTCCCACCCTGCTCAGTAGCCAACTCGCTCGCACCNCTGACCAGATAGAAGCATTCCGAACCACGGTGTCTAGTTTCGAAGGGTCAATGGCAATCGTGAGCCACAACGCAGAACAGCCTCACAAGCTCAGCCTTGCTCTTAGAGGTAGCGGCCAGGCTCTGTACGTGGGTTTAGCTGACAACTCATACATAGTNGCAAGTGAGCCGTACGGAGTCGTTGAGGAAGCTAACCAATGGATTCGCATGGATGGTGAGCGTCCAGCGGACCCCCAACATCCGATAACGAGCGCCGGACAGATCGTTGAACTNGANGGAGAACACGCNGGAANTCTNGCNGGNATCACNCGACTTGCCTACGACGGAACNCAACTGCCCGTNGACCCNNCAGAAATCACCNAAGCNGATATCACCACCCGAGACATCGATCGTGGNGATGCNCCCCACTATCTCCTCAAGGAAATCCAAGAAGCACCNGAGTCAGTGCACAAAACTCTCCGNGGGCGAATCCTCGAATCANACAACAAACTGAANGTCCAACTNGGATNCGAAACNATCCCGGAAGCAATTCACAATGCGTTCCATGCCAAACAAATCAAACGAGTCGTCGCGATTGGGCAAGGCACCGCTGCAGTAGCCGCTCGAACAATTCCCCAATTCCTGACCCCCCTCCTCAACGGTCAAGAAATAACGGTCGAAGCCCAACTTGCTACCGAACTCAGCGGGTTTCTAATGGCTGAGGACATGTCGGACACATTGGTAATAGCGGTGAGTCAGTCAGGAACTACTACCGACACCAATCGGACCGTGGACCTGATCCGTCAACGCGGCGGCCACATCATCGCAATAGTCAACCGTCGAGGAAGTGACCTAGTCGCCAAATCCCATGGTGTTCTATACACATCAGATGGTCGAGACGTCGAAATGTCAGTCGCTTCAACAAAAGCGTTCTATGCACAGGTCGCAGCCTCGGTATTACTCAGCATCGCCCTCGCAAATCTCATCGACGAAGAACGAGACCAAACGAAGGTGCTATCTGCACTTCAGGCACTTCCCGAAGCCATGAAACAAGTACTCGCTACGAGGCCAGCTGTCGCGAGCGCAGCCCAACGCCACGCCCCACAAAAACGGTATTGGGCAGTGGTAGGAAACGGCCCCAACCGGATTGCAGCCAACGAAATACGCATCAAACTCTCGGAACTCTGCTACAAAGCCATCCCCGAAGACGGAACCGAAGACAAAAAACACATAGATCTATCCTCAGAACCACTCATCTTCGTGTGCGCTACCGGCCTCAGCGGCTCAAATATTGACGACGTCGCTAAAGAAATCGCCATTTACCGCGCCCACAAAGCCACACCAATAGTTGTTGCGAGCGAAGGAGACACCCGGTTCGAAGCCGCAGCAGAACTACTTAACGTGCCCCAACTACACCCCTCACTTGACTTCATTCTCGCAACGATGGTCGGTCACTTATTTGGATACGAAGCGGCCTTGGCCATTGACAACCAAGCGTTACCCCTCCGACAAATGCGTTCGACCCTTGACAACATCATCGCAAAGGGCACGCTGCCCGATGGTGCGTTCGAGGAACTACAAGAAGAATTAGCGTTACCTGCAAGCCTGTTCTTAGATGAACTACGAAGCTCCGGCTACGACGGACATTTAGAAGCGAGCACCGCAGCCAAAGTCGTCACCATCTTGAGATATGTGACAGGTGTCGCGTCATTAGATAGCTATCAAATTGAAGTTGGAAAAGTTGGACGCCCCGGAGTAGTCATTGACGATCTCAACGCCGCCCTCACCAAGGCAATCGATGAACTGACCCGACCAATAGACGCGATTAAACATCAGGCAAAAACAGTCACCGTCGGTATTTCGAGAACCGACGAAACGCTACTTCACTCAGTGCTTGCCAAAGCTGCCCTCGATGCTGGCACCCCCAGAGACAGACTTTCCTACCGAGGTCTTCGAACGTTGGCCGCCCTAGACGCTTCAGTAGCTGAGATCACAGGTTGGACCCGGTACCGAATCGAAGGCGACGTCACCCAAGACGCAACAATTCAAGTAATAGACCGAGGCGGTATCGCCTCAGGTATCGCGTCAAGAACCGACAGCGACCCAAGCCTCAGAGGTGGAAAACATCGAGCAGCCTTCGAAAAAGAAATCACCGTTGGCGTAGGGAGCGACGGACGCAGCGTTATCCACGTACCCGAAGTTAAAGACAACCAAACCACAGGCCTCACACTCCTTCATTGCCGATTCCACGACCGGCTTCACACTTCGGCAATACGCGCCGTAATGCAGGGCTATCGCGGTCGCTATGGAGCTCTCAAAGATGCTGTAACAGAATCCCACCCCTCGTTTCGCGACGACATCCTCTCCACAATCGACGTTGTTGAACTGCTCACCCGTCCGGTCTACGTCCTTGCGGAGCACTGGACATCATGATTGGCATCGGCGTGGACCTCGTAGATGTCCATCGATTCCGCACCGTTCTTCAACGGCGCGCACAAATCAGCGAACGGTTGTTTACAAAAAACGAACTTTCCTACTGCAACTCTGCAACTGACCCAACCGAGAGACTGGCAGCGAGATTTGCCGCCAAAGAAGCAGTAATGAAAGCGCTGGGCGTAGGTCTAGGGGCTATTCGCTTTCGCGAAATAGAAGTCATCAAAGACCCCTCCGGCCGACCCGACCTCAAGCTTCACGGAGGGGCAGCTCAACTCGCACAGTCAAGCGGCGTTCACGGCTGGCATCTATCACTCAGTCACACCTCTTCTGTAGCCGAAGCGTTCGTTATAGCGGAGTAAAGAGAACGTGCTACCAGTTGTAACTCCCGCAGAAATGAGAGTTATTGATGCAACGGCGCCAGAATCAGAACAACTTCTTATTGAACGTGCCGGTTACGAAGTCGCAAACGCAGCCTTACGCATGCTGGGAGGCGGCTACGGACGCCGAATCAACGTCATCGCCGGTAAAGGCAACAACGGACAAGATGGTCGCGTAGCTGCACGGTTACTTCAACGCAGAGGAGTGCGATGCGAACTATACGACCCAAACTCCAAACCCACCGCTAGCGCAGACCTCGTCATCGACGCGGCGTACGGCACGGGACTTCGAGATGAATGGACGCCACCCAACCAACCCACATGCCCAGTCTTAGCCGTAGATATTCCNTCAGGNATCGACGCGCTCACNGGNACAGACAANGGCTCTCTACAAGCNGACCGGACCATCACCTTCGGCGCACTCAAACCCGGANTAATACTCGAACCNGGCGCGAGTCGAGCTGGAGAAGTTCAAGTCGCTCCTCTTGGCCTTNACATCCCCGCCTCNAAAATGAACCTCATCACCGACCAAGACCTACGCGANCCTCTATCGCAACGGNGCGCTACCGATCACAAATGGACTAACGCANTNCGCATCNTCGGTGGATCACCAGGTATGACCGGAGCAGCAGAATTNGCTACGCATGGTGCGCTGCGAGCCGGAGCCGGNATNGTCGTCGTCTCCTCGCCCACAGCAGACCTATCACAACCCGATCTCCCAACCGAAGCGGTTACCAAACCCCTTCGAGAAACCGAATGGGCAACTGAAGCACTAGCAGACCTAGAACGCTTCACCGGGCTATTGATCGGTCCGGGCATGGGATCAGACCCCAACACCCTCGCCGAAGCAGCAAAACTCATCGAACAAGCCCCAGTGCCAGTCATTATCGACGCCGATGGAATCACAGCCGTAGCGGCACATCCCCAATGCGTAAAGAACCGCCGCCATCCCACCGTGCTCACCCCTCACGACGGTGAATTCAAAAAACTCACAGGGGCGTCACCAACCAACGACCGATGCACTGACGTCCGCAACGCAGCGAAAGACTGCGTAGTGCTCCTCAAAGGTCCAACAACCATCGTGTGCGACCCCAACGGTGACCTCACTTTCATACGAAGTGGCGACCAACGCCTCGCCACCGCTGGCAGCGGTGACGTATTAGCAGGCATCATGGGAGCATTAATCAACTACCCCGAAACACATCTTGCAGCGGCCGCAGCAGCACATTGGCACGGCCGCGCCGCTCAGCTCGCCAAACCAGGCATGACAGCTAGCGACCTCCCCCTCCTGCTCCAACCAGCCCAGTCAGCGATGTTCTCATGAACGACACCCGACGCCCCACATGGTGTGACATCGACCTCAACGCACTCGCGCACAACTACGCAGCCATCCAATCCCACGTAGGCAACTCCGAAGTGATGCCGGTGGTCAAAGCCGATGCATACGGACATGGCATCACCCAAGTCGCACAACGACTCCAACAACTCAACGCACCATGTCTGGCAGTCGCATACGTCGAAGAAGGAATCACGCTGCGAAAAAACGGAATCACCACCCCCATTCACGTACTTGGGGGAGCAGTCGAACGTCAAATACCCCTTTTCATTGAACACGACCTAACTTTCACTGCTCCCTCAGTAGACAAACTCAAACAAATCAACGAAGCAGCCGAAGC
The DNA here is from genome assembly GCA_002724355.1 of Actinomycetota bacterium. Classification (GTDB taxonomy): domain Bacteria; phylum Actinomycetota; class Acidimicrobiia; order Acidimicrobiales; family Poriferisodalaceae; genus UBA6944. Next base: position 15,290 of record PBOM01000002.1, read on the forward strand.
AGCCAAAACCACTGCAAGGGTTCACCTCAAAATCGACACAGGCATGGAACGCATCGGCATCCACCACTACAACGCAGACACCCTGTTCGAAACCGCCCTCCAATGCCCTTCGATTGAAGTAGAAGGCGTCTTCAGCCATTTCGCGTCAGCTGACGACCCTGACCTGACCTTTGCCCGGCTCCAGCTGGAACGATTCTCCGATGCGCTCGACTTCTATACCCGCCACAACCTGCCAAAACCGAAACAACACATCGCGAACTCGGCCGCCATCTTGGCCCTACCAGAAGCACACCTCGATCTTGTCCGACCAGGCCTGCTCCTATACGGCGTCGCTCCCACCACCGAACCCCCCGCTATCGAGTTACGTCCCGTACTTTCATGGCGAACTGAAGTCATCTACTTCAAGGTCGTTGAGGCTGGGAACCCAGTCAGCTACGGCGGTACCTGGGCGCCAACACACCCAACCCGAGTCGTCACCCTCCCAGTTGGTTACGCAGATGGCTACCGGCGCGCTCTCTCCAACCAAGCTCAAGTCATCATCAACAACAACCGCCACAACGTTGTCGGACGAGTCTGCATGGACCAAACAATGGTCGACATCGGCACAAAAAGTGCCTATAACGGCGACCAAGCAATCCTCATCGGCGCTTCCGGCCACCACAAAATAAGTGTCCAAGACCTCGCGCCATGG
>PBOM01000073.1 GCA_002724355.1 Actinomycetota bacterium
GGAGAGACAGGGAACTCACCAGAGTTTGTCCAGTACCTAGTCGCAGGTGCAGGGGGCATAGCCTTCGAAGGCTATGTCAATGATGCTTTCGGCGTGTCCCACCGTTCTCATGCATCAGTTGTCGGCCCCCCAACCTTGCTACCGTCAGCGGCAGGTCGACTCTTAGAAAAAGAAGTCGAGGTGCTGGGAGCAATGAGATCTGCGCCACAAAGACCTTTTTTGGCTGTCCTGGGCGGCGCTAAAGTCAGCGACAAGCTAGGTGTCATTGAGGCTCTACTCGGAGTAGTTGACCGACTCGTCATCGGGGGCGGCATGTGTTTCACCTTTCTGAAAGCCCTCGGAAACAACGTCGGAGACTCGCTCTGTGAAGATGACCAAGTTGACGCGTGCAAGCGAATCATCGATTCAGGAGCCCCGATACTTCTACCCACAGACATAACAGCGCTCAGCCCCGAGGGTGAAATCCGTCAGATGGGGCAGTCGATGCCAGAGGGATGGAAAGGCCTTGACATTGGGCCTGGCAGCGCCGCTGAATTCGGCGATGCCATTCATGAAGCAAGAACAGTCTTTTGGAATGGCCCAATGGGATTGTTCGAAGATCCGCGTTTTGCAGCGGGCACCAGAGCTATTGGACAGGCCCTAGCCGACTCTCGGGCATTTACAGTCGTCGGAGGCGGAGATAGCGCCGCTGCCGTAGCTGAATTCGGGCTAAGCCCGTATATGGATCACATCAGCACTGGCGGGGGAGCCAGTCTCGAGTATTTGGAATTAGGCGACCTCCCCGGATTAGCCGCTCTTCGAAAATAAGGAACGTTATGGCTCGCACCCCACTCATTTCCGGTAATTGGAAGATGAATCTCAATCACTTCGAAGCTATTCAACTGGTTCAAAAATTAAGCTACGAACTCCGAAACCATGACTATGACGAAGTAGAAGTCTCAGTTCATCCACCGTTTACTGACCTTCGGTCAGTGCAGACAGTAATTGACGCCGACCGAATGCTCTTTCGGCTGGGTGCACAGAACTGCCACGCTGAAACCTCAGGTGCCTTTACNGGTGAAGTGTCGCCAGCGATGTTGCANAAGATGGACGTCGATTTCGTCATCGTGGGACACAGCGAACGAAGAGCTTTGTTCGCGGAAACAAACGAGGTTGTTGCGGCAAAAGCATTAGCGGTAGCAACACACGATATGACCCCGATTGTCTGTGTGGGGGAAACGCTGCAAGAACGAGAANGTGGCGAAGCTGAATCAGTAGTCGAAGCACAGGTGATAGGCAGCTTGGCTTCTCTAAAGGGAGAGAAGCTTATNAACACCGTCGTTGCNTACGAGCCAGTCTGGGCTATAGGTACCGGTGCCACCGCGTCTGCGGAGGATGCGCAGCAGATGTGCGCCCATATTCGAAGTGTGATTGAAACGATTAAGAAATCAGCGGCCGAAGAGGTGAGAATCCAATATGGGGGATCGGTAAATGCCTCCAACGCTGGCGAATTGATGTCGATGCCCGATATCGATGGCGCTTTGGTCGGCGGAGCATCACTCGATGCGGCCTCTTTCGCGAGGGTCGTAAGCTTTCAAGACACCTAGTATCAACGTATGNCCTCTGCTCAGTCGAGTTCTAATCGCCCCGCGCTCCGAGACGGTCTCATCGCTGTAGTGAAACGAGACTGCCCTACATGCGTCGATATTGCANCAGTCCTCGAAGAGATCAACCAGCGAGGTCAGGGCGTTACCGTCTACACCCAAGACGACCCTGATTTCCCAGAAGCAGTCACAAATAAGATCGACGATCGAACTTTAGAATTCTCATGGCATTACGACATAGAGACGGTGCCAACATTGATGTTTGTGCAAGACGGGGTGGAGTTAGCTCGCACCGTCGGGTGGAGTCGTCCTGATTGGGAAGCGATGTCTGGGGTCGATGAGCTTGGAAGCGATCTCCCCGAAATGCGCCCTGGATGCGGATCTTTGTCCGTGGACCCCGATTTGGCGGATTCGCTCGATCTGAAATTCGGAGATCGCTTAACCCAAAGCCGGCTTGTGGAATTNGCCACTCTNGAGGACGAATTCGATGCAATGTTCGATCGAGGATGGTCTGACGGCCTACCNGTAGTTCCTCCCACCGAGGAACGGGTAGCGCGCATGTTGACAGGAACAGAGCGACAGCCAGACGAAATTGTGGCCATCGTTCCGCCGACACTCAATTCCTGCACTGTAGAAAAAGTTGCGATTAACGCAGTGATGGCGGGATGCAAACCCGAGTACCTGCCAGTGGTGTTGGCGGCGGTTGAAGCAGCGTGCACAGACCACTTCAACATGCACGGTCTTCTGTGCACCTTATGGTTCTCCGGTCCGATCATTATTGTCAACGGTCCGATTCGTCAGCGAATCGGAATGAACGTAGACAAGAACGCTTTAGGGCAAGGAAACAGGGCAAATTCCACAATAGGGCGCGCGTTGCAGCTANTCGTAAGAAACGTNGGCGGAGGCAAACCTGGAGTGGGTGGAATTGATCGTTCNGCGTTGGGGGCCCCATCTAAAGTTGGATGGTGCTTTGCAGAAGACGAAGAGAATCTGCCTGAGGGGTGGGATCCCCTTTCCGTCACTCGAGGCTTCGAACGAGACGAAAACACGGTCACCTTGTTCGCTGGACACGGACCTATAGGTTGCATAGATCAAATCTCCCGAACGCCCGAATCTNTAATCCGCACTTTGGCTCAGCAACTGCAAGCAGTTGGTAACCGCAAACTTCCAAGCGAAGCGATGATTGTCATGACCCCAGAACATATGAATGTCTTCGCCGGGGCGGGATGGTCAAAGGCGAAGTTCTATCAGGAGTTAGAGCCCTTACTCCAAATGGACCCTGAACTTTCAGCGAGAGGCGCCTTGGGTATCGAGGAAGGAATACCTCTGTCGTCTAACGAGGAGACAGTATTNGGCTCTCAATCCGGGCGCGAGATACGCAAACTTCCTGCATGGTCGCCCATGGTCGTTCGTGCCGGGGGAGGAGCAGGTGGCTTCTCGGCGATTTTGGAAGGTTGGGTTCCAGGGAGCAAGGGAAGCACCCCAATTACCCACCGGATCGGCAACTAGCCCCCGTTCTTAACCTCGAGAACGCAGTTCGAGGAGTCGGGGATAGAGGCTGGTACCATCGAGCCTGTGTTGACCTGGATAGTTGGTGCTTTGCATCTAATTTCTGCATTCTCGCTCGTGGGCCTTGTGCTGCTGCACAGCGGCAAAGGTGGGGGCGTTTCGGACATGTTCGGAGGAAGCGTCGGTGCAACAGCTGCGGGTTCAACAGTCGCAGAAAAAAACCTCAGTCGCATCACAGTGGTTGTAGCAGTCACCTTCGGCTTCACTACTTTGATACTGGGTCTATTGCTCGCCTAATCACGCCCCTCGAGGCGATTGCGAGTGGTCAACCTATGTTGGCAACTTTGAGGACGTTGGTAGAGTAGTCCTTCTTCCGGGCAACCGGGACGGCGTCGGAGTGGCGGAATTGGCAGACGCGCTAGACTAAGGATCTAGTGCCCGTTAAGGGTGTGGGGGTTCAAGTCCCCCCTCCGACACGAGTAGCAACTGAANCGGGGGCATGGGTGGCGTTGGTAGCGCCGGACTGCGAGTAGCGCTTCAGTCAAATGCGATTACGGTGCGCCCCTCTACTCCTGTGAGCATCGCATCTATTGCTTCCTGAATGTCTTGGATCGGCACTCTTTTCGAAATCAATTTGTCGATAGGTAAACGTTCTTGGATATATGCAGCGCATAGATCATCGATTGCTTTCCCTGTGTCAGTCGCAGCGTAGTAGCTGCCCTTAATCGTCTTTTCTGAACGTATGAGGTCAGCACTGATGAAACTCGTCGAGTCGGAGGTGCTTGGAACACCCACCAACACCATGGTGCCTCCCGGTCGAACAGCCCTCAGCCAACTCTCTTGGAGGGCGNTGTTGCCGATCGCTTCGATGACAACATCAGCACCTCGACCCTCGGTGGCGCTCAACACTTCATCTATTGCCCCGTCGTCAGCGGCAACAAAGTCCGTCGCCCCCAGATCAACAGAGAGATCCTTTTTGGCTGCTGCGCGGTCAACGGCNATGATCCTCTCAGCACCCGCCATATGNGCACCCATTACCGCACTTAGGCCTACCCCNCCNGCACCGACTACCACCACCGTGTCGCCTTCTGAGACCTGTCCCCTGTGAACGGAGGCGCCTACACCCGTTGCTACACCGCACCCGATAAGCGCCGCTATCTCATAAGGCACGGCGTCGGGGATGCGCCTACAGCTAACTTCTGCAACAACCATGTGTTCGGACCAAGTTGAGATGCCGCAGTAGTGCAATATCGGTTGTCCGTTACGAGAAATGCGACTTGTCCCATCNGCTAAGAGACCGCTCCAAATCCTCTCGGTGCCATCCGAACACAAATGTTGCTGTTGTCGGACGCAATAGAAGCAGATCCCGCAGCTTGGCACCCAATTAAGGGCAACTCGATCACCGACGCGTATTGTCGTGACGTTCGGACCAACTGCAACTACTTCACCTGCTCCTTCGTGGCCGAGCACACAAGGTAGCTCGGCTCCATGCTGACCCGTGATCGCGTGTTGATCGCTATGGCAAATTCCAGATGCACCCATCTTGACTAAGACTTCTCCGTCAAGAGGCTCAGCTAAATCGAGGGTCTCTACCTGAACCGGCCCTCCGACAGAATCTAAGGTAACGGCAACGGTTTTCATGCACACCTCCTGGACCACTCAATCTAGGGTCTCAGACCGGCTTGGTGGAACACCGGATCTCTGAACGCGTTAGCCGCATCATGCGAGACTGTGGGAATGGGTATTGACTACCGACAATTGGTTCGTGGTGACCGGGTGCACGGCAGCCTGCTCCATGATTNCGAAGTTTTTGCAGAAGAGATGGAACGAATCTTCGTGAGAGGTTGGGCCTTTGTGGGCCACGAATCGGAAATAAAGAACAACGGCGATTGGGTTAAACGTCAACTGGGTAACGAATCGGTCATCATGGTTCGGGGCGATGATGGGGATATCGGTGTCCTATCGAACCGGTGTGCACATCGAGGAACTGCGTTGTGCTGGGAGCAGAGAGGGAATGCGTCGTTCTTTCAATGCACTTATCACAATTGGAAATTTGGGCTAGATGGCAGCTTGCGAGCGGTTCCGTTTCCAGATGGATATTCAAAGCCTAAAGAGACTCTCGGGCTGGACCGGGCCGGCCAAGTAGCAAGTTACAGAGGGTTCGTATTCACAAATTTAGATGGAAGAGGTGGATCGATCGATGAGCACTTAGGGGACGCTGGATACGAACTCATAGACCGGCTCTGCGAAATGAGCCCCTCAGGCAGAGTGGATCTATCGAAGGGTTGGCTAGGCCACCGAGTGCAGTCAAATTGGAAACTTTGGCCCGAAAGTGACAGCGATGGATATCACGTGGGGTTTGTTCACGCGTCAATGTCAGCTTCCACTGACACTTACTACGACGATGTTGCAGTGGGGGGAGAGGCAGTTAAGAGCTCACGAGCGGTCGACTACGGGAAAGGACACCTTGAGTTGGATTGGCGACCAAGTTATAAGCAAGAGCTCTCCTGGCTTGGGGTAACACGAGAACGAGTCGAGACTTACTTCGCCGCGCTGTCTAAACGTGTAGGCGAAGACTCGGCTCAGCAAATGCTCTGGGACGGCCCACCGCATGCGTTCCTATTCCCCAATTTGTTCTTAGGGGAAACCGTGATCGCAATTGTGGAGCCAGTGAGCCCCACTGAAATGATTCACCGACACACCGCCGTGCAATTTGAGGG
>PBOM01000074.1 GCA_002724355.1 Actinomycetota bacterium
AAAGGCACAGGGTCCATAGTGGCGCTCGCATCACAATTGGCAATCTCCGGGGGACTATCGAACGCTGCGTACATCGCATCCAAAGGCGCAATTGTCAGCCTGTGTCGCACAGCGGCTAACGACCACGCTTCCGAAGGAATACGTATCAATTGCATTTTGCCTGGCGCAACGCAAACACCACTTCTTGACCGATCCTTCGGGCGTTTCAAAGACCCGGCCCCTTACATCGAACGTTCCCTCTCAAGGCACCCTTTAGGGCGGTTTGGGCAACCCGAAGAAGTCGCTAATGCCGCACTGTTTCTGGCATCAGACGATGCGAGCTTCACAACCGGTACTGAACTGCGAGTCGATGGCGGTTGGATAGGAGGTTAAGACTTTCCATCGACCCCTAATTTCTGACCCCCGCCTATGAAGCCGTCGCAAGGATGGTTCGGGCTCAAAAGTGCTAAAAGAGTAGAAATCTTCAAGGGGTAAAGGTGGAATAGATATGACATATACAACGGTGCTGAGTTCGCGCGTAGCCGACTTGAACGGCTTAGTGAATGATTGGAGTGACTGGGGTAAAGATCACGTCCTTGGCGAAAGCTCCGCATTGGGCGTTGCCTTGTCTCAAACAGTCGTAGGTGGAGACCGCGCTGGCGAAGTCAATGCCTCGTTTCAATGGGAATCGATTGACCAGGCAATGGAGGGAATTGCAAAGCTGAATGCCAGTTCTCGGGTGATGGAGATGTACCAACGCTCCGGTGTTACACCTACACGACGCAGCATGGCAAAACTGTTGGCGCAACGCGGAACAAGAGATGGTCGATACACCTCGATCTTGATGTGCACCGGCGACATGGCAGATGAAGCAACTTATTCGTCTAATGCCGACACCATGTGGGACGGACTCAGCGGGGGCGCAAACGGTTATGCAATAAATCAGGTCATAGCTGGCGGAGAATTTACGGGAATGTACGCACTGGTCAGTTGGACTGATTCTCTAGATGCGTTTATGGAGGCAGCTAACACCACCAACGCCTCCGCTCCGGTACAACAAATCATGTCGAACCAGAACATCAGGTTTGTCAGCCGAAGCCTGTCTCGTATTCTCTGATTAATTCGAATCGCCGCTACCGGTCCTCGGACTCCTCGTCTAGATCTAGCAAACCTTCGGGGTCTATTTCGATATGTCGTCCGCTGTTCGCCAAAACGGCAGCAATTCTCCGACGTTCCTCCAGTTCCTCTTCGTCGAGAACGTCACCTATTTGCTCAGAGATAGGTTCAGTCACGGACCAACCAATCGCAGTTGGTATCGCATACAAATAAACCCCACAGATCAATCGAGTAATGAGCGGCTAATCACTACGTCTTGGATTTCGGTAGCTCCGTCCACGTAATGAGTTAGTCGAGAAGCGGCAAGATGGCGAGGGAGCGGATGGTCTCTCCGAGCGCCGTTTGCTCCCATCACCTGCATGCACGAAGCGATACCGCTTTCGGTTACGCGGGTAGAGAACTTTTTTGCATGAGCGGCTTCCACCGCNGCGTCGNGGCCTTCTTGGAATGTGCGAGCAGCACGGTATGTNAGAAGACGCGATGCCTCGAGGTCGGTAGCGACATCTGCGAGCTTGAAGCGCACCCCCTGCAGGTCAGCGAGTCGACCGCCGAAAGCAAGGCGTTGGCGAACGTAACCGGAAGCGGTGGTGAGTGCCNTTCGGAGCATCCCGCAGCACATAGCGCCGACAAGTACTCGTGCNAGGTCAATTCCCTCCATCGCAGCGCGGAAGCCTTCCCCAGCTGGCACAAATAGAGATTCTGCTGAGACATGGCAGTCATCGAAAAGGATGCTGTTCGCGCCCAAACCGTGACCCCCCAGCATCTGATACCCAGGGGTTTTGACTACACCGGGAGCGTTAGCATCAACTAGGAACGTAGCGATGCCTTGATGCCCAAGAGAAGAATCTGTTTGGGCGTAAACCGAAAGAACATCGGCATCGGTCCCGTTTGTNGCCCAAGCTTTCTCCCCGTTAAGGACCCATTCATCCCCGTCTTGTGTCGCGGTCACGGTTATAGCTGCTGCATCAGATCCGACGTTGGGTTCGGTTAACAGAAACGCACCTAGCGAAGTTCCGTTGACCAGTCCAGGTAGAACCTTCTCGCGGAGCGACCCCTTAGCTCGTCTTCCGACCGCTCCTGCCAAGTTGTTATGGCAAACCAGGGAGAAAGCAACTGCGAAGTCCACCGCCGCTATTTCTTCCAATACGCGGGCTAAACCAACGACGCTTATCTGCTCGCCACCGTCCTCAGAAGGGACCAAGAGTCCAGTCAAATTATTCTGGCCAGCGCTCTGAAACGCTNCGGCCGCGAACCGGCGTTCTGCCTCCCAGACTTCGGCCATGGGTGCCACAACAGCTTCGGCCCAGTCGCGAGCCCGCTCAATGGCTCCAATGTCGCGATCCGCTAGCTCAGTGTCGACACCTAATTCCACGCTTGGAGAGTAGCCAACAAGACTCCAGGGTATCCACAGATCCTTAAGGGCCTTGCTCTGTGTAGAACCTTGCTTCAACATCAAACTTGTTGGGTTTGAGAAAGAAACCCAAAATTACAGCGCCNTCGACACTCCGAGCCTCGTGTCTATTCCCGGCAGGACGCCAGATGTAATGGCCTGGCAGAGCCCTCCCTTCAGCGTCCTCGAAAGACCCCGAAATNACCCAAGTTTGTTCGACATCAGTGTGTTCATGTGCAGGAACTACCGCACCAGGTTCGAGNTTAAACAGGATCGTNGATCGACCCGACTCTGGATCAGACCACAGAACCTTGTGGCGGATNCCAGGGAAATCTGAGGTGCTCCATTCCATCTCGTCTGGATCGATGTATATAGATCTCAATTCCGGCGGATTACTGGTCAGTTCCATTCTTTGCCCCCTCTTGCGTCATAGAGTTCAACACAAATATTTCAATCGTGTTTGACGTCGTGTATTGGGAGAGTGACTGCCGTGAGTTGGAAAGAAGTAGACAAAGGTTGGGGCGACCAAGCGAAGGTTTGGGCCGCCGTGATGGAGCCGAGGTGGTGGCCGGAATTTGATGCAGTTCTCCGGGCGACCGGGGTTAGCGAAGGAAGTCAATACCTGGACATAGCATGCGGGTCTGGCCTAATGCTAAATATGGCCTCGCGCCGTGGCGCTCACGTACATGGTTTGGACGCGTCAGAGCGGCTGCTTTCTTTAGCGAAGCGGCGTACNCCTGCCGCCGATATTCGCCATGGCGATATGAACAATTTGCCGTGGGAAGAGGGAACTTTCGATATAGCGACTAGCTGCCGGGGGATCTGGGGACCCAACCAGGATGCCTTGAACGAAGCGGCGCGAGTCCTGAAGCCCGGGGGCTTAATGGGTCTNAGCTTTTTCTCTGCGGGTCGCGAAGCCAGCCAGATCGGCAGAGCTTTTCATGCGATTAGACGCATTTCCGAACATGAAATCGAATGGTCTCAGCAACTAGGTGAAATAGGCTTAGAAGGTCGCGCAGAAGAAATGTGTGAAGCGGCTGGTCTAATCCCAGGAGAAAGGCAATCTCTCGCGTTTGACCTAGAAGGCGCCGATCTNGACCANGAAGTCAGGGCTTGGATGTCCGCCGGCCCAGCGTGGATGGCGATTCAAGAACGCGGAGCCGACGAAGTGGAAAACTCCTTACGGGAGGAATTGGCTGATCTCGAAGAAGAAGAGATAGGTGTCAGAACTCAAGTGCTCATCGAGTTTGTCGTAGCTCAAAAGCCATCNTGAAATACTGAAAATGCCTTGATGGGTTCAACCCTCCCCTCAAGCGGGGATGATCTGAGGTGTAAAAGTAGCTAGCGTTCTGGAATGAGCGAAGTTATTCAGGACTTAGAACACCGCCGTTGGCAAGCGATGATTGACGTGGACTTGCCGACTCTAGACCTCTTGCTTCACCCCAACCTTAGGTACACCCATTCAACGGCCGCAGTGGACACCAAAGAATCGTACCTACAGGCCATCGAAGCCGGAGTCTTCGATTACCGAGAGGTAGACAACACTGACGTCGAAATCCAAACTTTCCAAGATCTCGCATTGGTAAATGGAACTGCAGCGATAACGGTTGTCGCTCGCGGGAAAGAATTCCTATTGCGAAGCCGTTACACCTGCGTCTGGGTGTGCGAAAACGACGANTGGAGGTTCCTTGCCTGGCAGAACACTCCTATACCGGCATGAAAGCAGCCAATGAAACCTCTTCTATTGCAAGCTCGACACGCAGTTCCCATCATCGACAACTTGNTGAANTCGCGTATGGTCATACGGCAGTCTCAGGCAAAGTGGGGGACCAATGAGTGAAGATGATGAGATCGTCGGCTACGACGTAGCAGCGGTGGAACATTGGATCCGCGAAAACACCGAAGGGTTGGAGCCGCCCTTTGAATGGACACGCCTTGAAGGCGGCCATAGCAACCTCACCTACTCTTTGAGAGACCAGAACGGTAACGCAGCAGTCGTTCGACGTCCGCCCATGGGAGAGCTATTACCCAAAGCGCACGATATGGGTCGCGAGTTCTCCATCATTAGCGGCCTCGGTCCGACTGCAGTGCCGGTACCTGTTGCCTACGGCTACTGCGAAAGCCCAGACATTACCGGAGCCCACTTTTACGTCATGAGCCAAGTTGATGGTAAGGCTCTTTTTGAACTCGAAGACGCTGAGCAGCACTTGAAAGTCGACGCTCGCGCCAAGGTGGGCCTTTCGTTTATGGATGTGTTGGCGGCGCTCCACTCGGTCGATCCCGACGAGGTGGGGTTGGGTGAACTAGGGAAAAAAGAAGACTATGTCGGAAGGCAAATCAGAACTTGGTATCGGAGCTGGGAGGCGTCAGCCGAAGGTGCCTCATACGATGACCCTGATTTGCACGAGTTGCACGGGTTCTTAGAAGCTAGGCGACCCGAACAGGGTCCAGCGCGAGTCGTCCACGGCGATTATGGACTTCACAACTGTTTGGTAGACACGAACGGTGAGTTGACCGCTGTTTTGGATTGGGAAATTTCAACTCTTGGCGACCCAATGGCTGATTTTGCCTACGCCCTCAACACTTGGGCTGAACCGGGTGATGAACTAGTTAATAAAGAAAATGCCCCAACATTGGCCGAAGGCTTCTTGGGCCGGTCAGAACTTATTGAGCGATATGAATCGAAAACAGGTTGCGATTTAAGCAACCTTCCCTATTACATCAGCTTCAATCACTTTAAGACTGCCTGCATTGTCCACGGGGTTTATGCACGTTACATGCAAGGACAGAAATCCACCGAGGGCGTGGATCTCGACTACTACAGAACTCGCATCGGAGTCTCAATTGAGTTAAGCAAGCAAGCTGCCTCCGAACTCTCCTAAGGATTGGCATTTGCTAACAGATTGGAATCCCTTGTTGCGGCGACAGTTCTCAGAGCCGTACTGGGCTGAGCTTCAAGGTTTCGTTCAACACGAGAGACAGGTTGCCGAGGTTTATCCACCAGAAACGGACGTGTACGCCGCGTTGCACCTCACATCGTTCGCTGACGTCAAGGTTCTTATTTTGGGCCAAGATCCGTATCACGGAAGCGGTCAAGCTCACGGATTGTGTTTCTCTGTTCGTCGGGGAGTTCAGATTCCGCCGTCGTTACAGAATATTTATAAGGAGATGCACTCGGATCTAGGTGTTGTGCCACCTGAGCATGGGAATCTAGAGGAGTGGGCGAGACAGGGTGTCTTGCTCCTGAACACAGTATTGACGGTACGAGCCAGCAATGCCGGCTCTCACCGCAACCGTGGTTGGGAGAGCTTCACAGACGAAATTATCCGTGTGGTCAACCAAAAGAAGGAACGTGTCGTCTTCTTGCTTTGGGGCGCATTCGCGCAGAAGAAAAAGATTCTGATCGACGGCCCGCAACACTTCATAATCGAAGCCCCTCACCCCTCGCCTTTAAGCGCGCATAGAGGCTTTTTGGGTAGCAAGCCCTTTTCCCGGACCAATGCAGCATTAGTCGAAGCTGGCCGAGGAGCGGTCGATTGGACCTTGTCTCATAGTTGAGTTCGAGTCAGCCGGGGCTCGAATCGTTTATTCGTCTCTACCCATTCGACTTGCGTCAAGCTGACGTTTCGTGCTTCTTCGGAAATGCTGACCGTGAACCGCCCTGAGTGCACTGCGAGTCCGCGGGCCCAAACCTCGCTAAGCCACCGCGGGTGCAATCGGATCTCGATGCGGCTGTCTCTTCCCGCGATTTGGCCTTCGACTGCAGATTCGCGAGATAGATCCACGTGACACACAAACGGAAGTAAAGCTGGATTGGGGATAGCAGGTCTTTGATGGCTAAGGGCGCGCACGAAGGAACGTCGCGCCCTTAGCTTCGTGGCCTCGGAGAGATGGCGACTGATAGCTGGCGCAAAATCCCATCCCCGCCGATCACCTGCATCGACCACTGTCGCCATCGCCCTATCAAGAAACTCATGGGGCAAAGTTGTGACGACTTCGCCCATTCGTACAGCACGTTCCCTTGATAAGTCGAAAAGGAAGTCCTGCACGCCTTCAGAGCGAAGCCGTTCCAATGCAGTTTTCAGCCACCACCGTCTCTGGTGATCAGCTTCATACCAAGGAGCCCATTCCTCAATAAAACCTCCGTCGGAAACGGCTAATTCCCATAGCTCGAATATCTCCAAACACCTGGGTTTGCGACCACCGAGCGCCACGAGAGTTTTCTCTGCCTGAACGTCGGGATGATGTGTAAGTACAACTTCTCCATTGGACCAGCAGATTGTGTGTCGCTGCCCTTCGCAATCGACATCAAAATTGCTGTCAGCGACGCCGTCGTACCAAGCCACCTTCTCTACCTCGGACCCCTGATCTGTAGATCTTTCCGATAGCGAATCTCCACATGTACGAAGTTATCTACCAGGTTGCTTCGACTGCTGACTTAGATACAGAATCCTTTTTGGCTTTGGTGCAGTCTCGGAGCGACGCAGCTATTTCAAATCACCGTCGACAATGATGAGTACCCTTGCAACTCATGCACGAGTTAGTGGTACGAAATGCCCGAATCATCGACGGAAGCGGATCACCTGAGTTCTCAGGCGACCTAGCTGTATCTGAGGGACGCATCACAAGCGTCGGAAAAGTCGATGGTCTAAGTCAAAGAGAACTGGACGTAGACGGCCAACTCCTCTTGCCTGGATGGGTCGATATCCACACTCATTACGATGGCCAAGCAACCTGGGACCCAGAGATGACACCCTCATCTTGGCACGGCGTAACCACTGCGGTCTTCGGCAACTGTGGCGTCGGTTTCGCGCCGGTACGGCCAGGAACCGAAGAGTTTCTCATCAACTTGATGGAGGGAGTGGAAGATATCCCGGGGACCGTTCTTGCAGAAGGCATCGACTTCTCGTGGCAAAGCTACCCCGAGTACCTTGACGTCTTGGAGAGCATGCCCCGTGTCATGGACATTGGTAGCCAGATACCACACGGAGCCCTACGATTTTTCGTAATGGGCGAACGGGGCGCTGACCACCTCCAAGTGCCGACTTCCGACGAGTTATCACAATTGGAAGACTTGATATGCGAAGCCCTAGAAGCGGGAGCTCTGGGATTCAGCACGAGTCGAACCACGAAACATAAGGCTGCTGATGGCCGCCTAACGCCCTCCCTCAGCGCCGGAGACCCAGAGTTGACCGCTATCGCTAATGCGATGCGTGAGGCCAAAGCTGGGGTTCTGCAGGTCAACAGCGATTTTGGACCAGGCGAATTTGAGGCTTTGCGCGGAGCAACCGAAATTTCCCAACGACCGCTATCTGCGTTAATTATCCAGGTCGATCACGAACCAGATCTTTGGCGACAGACCTTAAGGCAAATCGGACAGGCAAACGAAGAAGGACTGGCAGCAACCGGCCAGGTCGGTTGCCGGCCGATCGGTGTTTTGTTAGGGCTTGACGCAACCGTCAACCCATTCGGCAACCACCCTTCCTATAAGGCGATTGCCGAGCTCCCTGTCGGCGAACGCGCTGCGTTACTCCGCAATGACGGCGATCTGCGAACCCGACTAGTCGAAGAACGGCCGCAGGATGCGTTCAGTGAATGGATGGACTACGCCTTAACGCGAGCATTCGAGTTGGGCCCTGAACTTAATTACGAACCGGAGCCAGACACCTCTGTCGCTGCTCGTGCTACGCAACTGGGTGTCAGCCCCTGGCAAGTGTTGTTGGACCTTTTAGCTAGAGGCGGCGGAGACACTCTTCTCTTGTATCCGTTCGAAAATTACAGCTCAGGGTCGTTAAACGAAATATTTGAGATGCTCACCGATCCGCACACCATATGTGGGGTCGGAGATGCAGGTGCTCATGTGGGGACAATATGCGATGCTTCTTACCCGACTTATCTCCTCACGCATTGGGGGCGTGACAGAACTCGTGGCGAACGTCTCCCGCTTGAATTTCTGGTCAATAAACAAACGCGAAGAACTGCCGAAACGTATGGGCTTTTAGACAGGGGATTGTTGCAGCCGGGTTATAAAGCAGATTTCAATATCGTTGACTTCGAACGTCTATCGGTTGGAACACCAGAACTGATTCGCGATTTACCGGCGGGCGGGAAACGCCTTGTTCAGCGTCCGCAGGGATACAGTCACACCTTCGTATCCGGCCTGGAAGTCGCCCGAGGAGGCGAGCCCACAGGAGAACGGCCTGGGCGACTAATACGCGGCGCCCAAGCAGACCCAAAGTAGCTAACTAGTGGAAGAGTCAATGCCGCTTTCCGACGTAACGGTGATCGATCTAACCATCGCTCGGGCCGGACCTACAGCAGTGCGACAGCTAGCCGACTGGGGCGCAAACGTAGTGCGGGTGGAATCGCCTGAAGGCGGTTTCGAAGCAGGAGGACGTTCGTCGCCCGACTACTTGAATCTCCATCGCAATAAGCGGTCGCTGGTCATCGATCTAAAGCATCCCGAGGGACAAGCCACGCTTCACCGGATGGTCGAATCGGCCGATGTGCTAGTGGAGAACATGCGCAGCGCAGTCAAGTACAAACTGGGGTTCGATTTTGAAAGTCTCTCCAAGGTGAACCCCCGGATTGTCCTCGGCTCCATTTCCGGGTTCGGTCAAGACGGGCCTTACGGTCAACGTGGCGGAGTGGATCAGATTGCCCAGGGGTTGGGGGGCATGATGAGCGTAACCGGGCTTCCCGACCACGGACCGGTTAGAGCGGGTGTTGCCATAAGCGACATAACGGCGGGGTTGCAGCTTGCTATCGGGATTTTGACAGCTCTTCATGAACGCCAAAGAACCGGGAAAGGTCGATGGGTTCACACGTCGTTGCTTGAGTCCATGGTCGGGATGCTTGACTTCCAAGCGGCCCGGTGGACTGTCGCTGGAGAAAATCCACCTCAGGAAGGAAATGATCATCCGACTCTGGGGCCTATGGGTATGTACAAGACCCGTGACGGCTACATCAACCTTGCAGCTTCAGGCGGCCGGCTTTGGGAAGCGTTCTGTCATGAATTAGGGGTTGATAGTTGGTTGGAGGACCCGAGGTTTTCGACCGTATCTTCTCGGCGCACAAACAAAACTGAACTGAACCAACTTATTGAGGAACTGTTAGATGGGGATACGTCTGATAACTGGGTTCTTCGCCTCAATGCTGTCGGCGTACCGTGCGGTCCGGTGAATACAGTTGCTGAGGTCTTCGATGACCCCCAAGTGAAATACCTTGAGATAGCTAAACCTGTAGAGCACCCAGTATCCGGGCACATTGAGATACTCAAAAACGCAACAAATATCGAAGGTGTGTCCTCTGATATCCGAATGCCAAGCCCTCTGAAGGGAGAACATTCGCGCGAGCTTCTAATCGAGTTCGGATTTACGGAACCTGAAATTGACCGACTAGCCCAGAGCGAAGCTATTCAAATTTATCCCGGGTAGAGAGTCACCGTTAGAGGGTTTCATTCCTCAACGTAAAATCCTAAAACCCCGCTTTTTTATCTACCACGCCTTCAAATGGGCGTCCCTCGCGGAGCGCCACCAGATTTCGACAAAACCTTTCAAGGTTTCGACGACCTCGATGTTGGCTAGCTCCAGCAGTGTGAGGGGTCATCACACAATTTTCAAACCTCCACAGAGGGCTCTCGGCCGGCAACGGCTCAACCGGGGCGACGTCAAGCGCCGCGCCGCCGATAATGCCGTCTTCGAGGGCTTTTTCGAGACCAGGGCCGTCGATGATCTCGCCCCTAGTGACATTTAGAAAAATGGCTGTTGGCTTCATCTGTTCAAAAAAGCTGTAGTCGCACATTCCCCTGGT
>PBOM01000075.1 GCA_002724355.1 Actinomycetota bacterium
CGTTCGCGGCAAGTGCTGGCGATGGTCCCGCTGTCAATTTTGTGTGCGGTGACGGCGTTACAAACATTGAGCACTCGCGGCGAGTTAGTAGTGGACGCGCGGGTGGCGGGAATTATTGCAGCAGCGGTACTGAGTTGGAAACGGGTTCCAATGTTCGCAGTGGTTGTGGTCGCGGCGGCAGTGACTTCGGCAGTACGGGTTCTATCTTGACTACCGTTACTTCCCTTCGATCTCTATGACTAGGCAACCAAGGCACCCGCAGCTATTGAAGATGACAGATCCCCCTGTCATGGTGGGACATCGGTGCACTAGTTGTCTCCGAATTGCATTTCCGCCGGATCCCTATGGATGTGAGCAATGTGGCGTATCAGCTACAGAACTTGAAGAGTTCGAGCTTGAAGCGAAAGGCTCAGTTCGAGCGGTCGCGACGGTTCATCGGCACCATCATCCGACACCAGCTACCCCGTTTACAGTTGGGGTAGTTGAGTTAGTCGGTGGCCCTGTGTTGAAAGCCATTGTGGAGGGTGACGCAGTTGCTGTCGGTGATTCCGTTACAGGAGTGCTCGTGGATGGTGAAGATCATGAGGGTAACCCGATCGTCGATTTACATTTTCGGGTAGTGACATGAGCAATCGCAGTTTGTTGTCAGACAGGCCNGTGTTTGTGGTTGGGATAGGTATGCATCCCTATCAACGCCGAAGTGACATCACGTATGTAGAGCTGGGAATAACTGCGGTNCGGGCNGCGTTGGTTGACGCGGCCATCACCTGGTCAGAAGTCGAGGCTGCGTATACGGGAACTGCNTTGTTGGGTATGGGGTCTAGTCGGGTCATGTTGAGTCGATTAGGGGCTACTGGCATCCCGATGACTCAAGTTGAGAATGCATCCGCTTCAGGATCGTCCGCGGTAGCTCAGGCATGCCTCGAGGTTGCTTCGGGNAGATCCGACGTTGTCTTAGCCTTGGGCGTTGACAAACCCCGTGGGGGTCTAGGTGCAGCGCCGGCTCAGGCTGGAATCCCGAACCTTGAGGGTGGGTCTATTGTGCCGTTTACCCACTTCGCTTTGTTGGCNTCNGAGTACATGGATNTACATGGAGTCAGTGATGAGCAGGTTGCGCGCGTCGCTTTAAAGAATCATAGGAACGGATCTCTCAACCCTTTTGCGCAACGTCAGAAGGTTCGGACCCTTGACGAAATTCTTTCCGAACCTATTTCCGGTTCGTTGACAAGACTGCAATGCTGTCCAGTTGGTGAGGGCGCTGCCGCGGTCATTGTGGCGTCCGAGGATGGGATCAATCGCCTAAACGTCGACCGTTCCCGAGCTGTTCAGGTTCTTTCGTCGGTCACTAGAACTGAAGGCCTATACGAGGAAGGCGTCGGTATTGACGCTGCCTTGACAGCTGAGACNGGGATGGCTGCGTTCGAGGAAGCGGACGTGGGNCCATCAGACATCGATGTCCTTGAGGTTCATGACGCGTTTGCGATTGAAGAATTGTTGTATGCCGAAGCGTTAGGTCTATGCCAACCAGGCGAGGCGGCGGCTCGTGTGGAGTCGGGAGACTTCGACATTGGTGGTAGCTGTGCTTTCAGTCCTTCAGGGGGGCTTCTAGCTATGGGACATCCGATCGGTCCTACTGGTGTAGGTCAGATCGCTGAAGTNGTTCGNCAGTTACGAGGAGAGGCTGGNGATCGGCAACAACCCGAAGCTCGGGTNGGTATGGCCCACATGGTCGGGATAGGTGCTGTCTGCGTGGTGCACGTTCTACGTCGCNAATAANTCCAGATCACTGATTTTGTGGGAACCCTAGGTCAACCTGGCTAGAGGCCGGGTCGGGCCAGCGGGCAGTGATTGCCTTAGCTCTGGTATAAAAGCGCACTCCTTCAGGGCCATACATGTGTGTGTCTCCGAATAGCGATGCTTTCCATCCACCAAACGAGTGGTAGGCAACCGGTACTGGGATCGGAACGTTGATNCCCACCATGCCTACTTGCACCTCATGTTGGAATTGGCGAGCGGCACCTCCGTCGCGGGTGAAAATCGCAGTTCCATTCCCGAAAGGATTTGAGTTAATTAAATCAATCGCCTCGCGAAAGGTTTCTACTCGGACAACACTCAATACGGGTCCAAATATTTCGTCTTGGTAGCACTCCATGTCAGAGGTGACTTCGTCTAGAAGCGTTGGTCCGTAAAAGAATCCGTCGGAGGGNANATCAGCGATAGCTCCNTCCACTACGGCAACAGCTCCTGCTTCTTGAGCTCTTTCGACATAGCCAGCTACCCGGTCACGATGTTCTTGTGTGATCAATGGACCCATTTCCGCNTCNGGTTCATTTCCTGGTCCGATCTTGACGGCGGGAATTCTGTTGGCAATTGCCTGCACTAGTTCGTCTGCGACTGATCCGACCGCAACAAGTGCACTGACTGCCATGCATCGCTCGCCTGCTGATCCGTACGCTGCGCTGACTGCGGCATCTGCTGCCATATCGATATCGGCGTCGGGTAGCACCAGCATGTGATTTTTCGCTCCGCCTAACGCCTGAACTCTTTTACCGGCGTTAGTAGCTCGCTCATAGACGTAACTNGCTATGGGGGTCGACCCAACAAAGCTGATAGCGGCAACATCCTCGTGGTCGATCAGGGCATCTACGGCTTCTTTGTCACCATTGAGGACTGAAAACACTCCGGGTGGCAGACCAGCTTCAATTAACCATTCGGCGATCAGCATTGCTGCTGATGGGTCTCGCTCTGATGGTTTACATATAAAGGCGTTTCCGCATGCGATTGCTGTAGCAAACATCCATGCAGGCACCATGGCGGGGAAATTGAACGGTGTTATACCTGCAACAACTACAAGTGGCTGTCGCAAGCTGTATACCTCGATGCCGTCGGACACTTGTTCATTGATTTCGCCTTTGAGGTGGTGAGCTATCCCGCAGGCAAATTCGACATTTTCAAGACCGCGCGCAACTTCGCCCGCTGCGTCCGATACGACTTTTCCGTGCTCGCTACTGATTACTTTGGCTAGCTCATCTGTGCGAGCAGCAAGTAGTTCTCGGAAACGGAACATGATCTGAGTTCGTTGGGTAAGGGAACTCTCAGACCACCCGATCGCTGCTTTGGTCGCGGAGGCAACTACTTGGTTGACTTCAGATACGGAAGCTAGATCGACCTGGGCTTGAACTTTTCCCGTTGCCGGGTCATACACGTCGCTGACCCGGCCACTACTTCCAGGGGTGTGTTGGCCATCGATGAAATGTTGAATTCGTCGCACTGTCTCACTCTAATGCTCAGTGGTGGTGGCCTTTGAAGTGACGTTCTGTTAGTCGTCGGGATAGAGGTCATATCGACCAAGTCGGTCGAGGCAGACTTCGACACTCCAGGGCAGCATTGTCGCTCCGCAGCGCGCATCGCGGTAGTGCTGTTCGAGTTTGTTGGGGCGGAGCATTGAGCGGCCTCCACACACACGGATAGCCAAGGACGCCATCTCTGGTGCGCCTTCCATAATTGCGACCATTGTGCTCCAGGCACGGCGTAACGCGGCTTTGGTGGGGTCGACTGCAGCCTCGGTCAGCACTCTGTACATCAGCGACTGGGCCTTGTCGTAGATCATTTGCATCTCGGCCCAACCTGCTTGTTTGACATGGTTGTCGCGTCGTGAAGCAACTCCATGTTCCCCCCGCAGATATTCACCGGTGAGGTCCAAAATGGCTCGCATTAACCCCAGGTAGGTGAAACTTAGGGTCATGTAGAAATATGGGAATCGTTGCACCATTGCGTCGAAAACGCCTGGGGGAAGTACCTCATGGTCGTCAGGCACAAACGCGTCTGTGAGGATGAGGTCACGCGAGTCGGTTCCTCGCATCCCAAGCGGATCCCAGTCGCCTTCGATCGACGCACCTTCTGCGTCGGCCGGCACGCCTAAGAGACGAACTCGCGGGTCTCCGTCGACTAGGGCGACGACGTTGTGGATATTGGCGATACCGCTAAGTGATGCAAAAATTTTCTTACCGGTGACCTTGTAGCCCCCTTCTACGGGGATTGCTGTTGTTCCGATTGGCTGCCCGCTTCCAGGTGTCCGTCCTTCAGAAAAAGGTTGGCTGTGGATGATGCCCTGGTGACACATGCCGTTCCACAGTTGTGGTCGAACCCGATCGAGATGGCTTTGTTGCTCGTTATTCATACCGAGTTGATCGGCTATCCATCCGGCTAGCAGGGCCGTTGCTGTGTGCATGTTGAAGGTGAGGGCGGTGGTGGCGCAATGTCGGCCAATTTCTTCGCTCACTAAGGCGTAGGCAACAAAGTCTCCTCCTAAACCTCCTACGTCTGTAGGTGCGCAGAGACCGAGGAAGCCCTGATCGGTGAGGTCTTTCCAATTTTCTGCAGGAAACGCTGCGTCTCTGTCGTATCGGGCTGCGCGGTCGGCGAATTGAGGCCCGAGGGCGGCGACACGTTCTACTAACTCCATGCGCTCAGGTGTTCGGATCGGGTCCATTTGCAGGCATTCCTCAATCGTGGGGTGGGGGCCAGAGTACGGGAAACAAGTCGGGGCGCATTACCTCACCTGACTGGAGGCCTAGGTTTTGCAGCGGTGGCGAGGTTTCACCTTGGCGTTCAAGGTAGCGGACGTCGTCACCCATCCATCGTGTCGAGAAAGCTCGTCGCCGATTTTTTATTTCTGCTGCTGTTGTGCCATGCAAGGTTCGAAAATCGAAACATAGAGCGTCACCGGGATCGAGGGCTTCAACGAACACATGTGTTCCGTGCGGGTCGACATCAGGTGCAGAGACGAGTGACGCATCGTTGTGCTCGTATTCGGTACCCGATGCGAAGTCACGGGGGCGATACATGTTCCCATCTCGATGAGAGCCTTTGATAAATCGGACAGCCGTCGGGGCAGGGATCACGTCCAGAGCTACGTAGATAGAAACAGTTTGTGTTCCATCGATGCAGTAGTAGGGAAGGTCATGATGCCAGGGCGTTGCTTTTTGAGTTCCAGGTTCTTTTGCGAATGCATGATCGTGGAATAGCTGCGCAGTCTTGCTCTGCATCAGTTGCGCTGCCATGGCTGCCGCGTA
>PBOM01000076.1 GCA_002724355.1 Actinomycetota bacterium
GACAACCAAATGGGCGACACAATGTTCGGAGACCTCGCGTCTGTCCGTGACGGACTAAAGGACGTCGACTATTTGGCCGACGACGGCATCGCTAGCGTCGTCTTCCTCGCAGAAAAACTTGGCAAACCAGTACTAGTCGAGGGTCCCGCAGGCACCGGCAAAACTGAATTAGCGAAATCGGTCGCAGCCATGACCGATGCCCGACTCATCAGACTCCAGTGCTACGAAGGCCTAGACGAAGCCAAGGCACTCTACGAATGGAACTACAAGAAGCAATTACTTCGCATTCAAGCTGACCGAGGCTCAGAAGCCAGCAGCGAAGATTGGACCGAACTACAAGACGACATCTTCAACGACGAGTTCCTTCTCACCCGACCGCTCCTGGAAGCCATCAGCGCAGAAGAGCGAGTAGTGCTCCTCATCGATGAGGTCGACCGAGTAGAAGTAGAAACTGAAGCCTTACTCCTCGAAATTCTTTCCGACTACCAAGTTTCCATTCCCGAATTAGGAACCATCGAAGCGAAACAGATCCCAATCGTGTTCTTGACTTCGAACAACACCCGAGAACTATCCGAAGCACTCAAGCGCCGTTGCCTTTTCCTACACATTGACTACCCCCAACTCGAACGAGAAAAAGAGATCGTTCTCACCAAAGTCGAGGGCATAAGCGACAACCTTGCAGAACAAGTAGCCCGCATAGTTCGTTCTATCCGACAAATCGAATTAAAGAAAAGCCCTTCAGTTTCAGAAACCCTGGACTGGGCGCGCACTCTGGTTCTTTTGGGAGTTGAAAGCATCGACGTCGAACA
Source organism: Actinomycetota bacterium (assembly GCA_002724355.1). GTDB lineage: Bacteria > Actinomycetota > Acidimicrobiia > Acidimicrobiales > Poriferisodalaceae > UBA6944. Next base: position 810 of record PBOM01000076.1, read on the forward strand.
GGCAAAAGAATCGCTTCATATTCTTCTCAAATACCAATCGGATATCGAGAAGGCCGCCAAGGAACTAACCGTCGAAGGGTGAGCCGATGCTTGACTTGATGAGCGGCTTTGTCGTCGAACTACGAAACGCCGGCCTGCCGGTCTCACTCACCGAAAACCTTGACGCCATGGAGGCCGTCAAACACATACCAATCGAAGACCGCGACGCCTTCAAATACGCGCTAGCGGCAACCCTGGTAAAAAACGAGCAACACTGGAAAGCCTTCGAAACAGTCTTTGAGGTCTACTTCTCATTGCGTGGACCCGAATACAACGTCGTCGACGAAGATGGCGAAATAGACGAAGACTCCCTCGAAGAGTGGATGTCACAGCAGATGCGAGGCATGGGCGGTCAAGGCTCAGCCGAAGACATGAGCCCCGAAGAAATTGCCGAGATGCTATTCCGGGCGCTCATGAACGCAGACGAAGCGATGATGGCGGCCATGGCCCGAGCTGCCGTCACCCAGTTTGCAGGCATGGAACCAGGCCGCCCGGTAGGAGGCACCTACTACCTGTACCGAACGCTTCGTAACCTCGATCTAGACGGCATGATGGACCGTCTCATGGAGGAAGCTCAAGAACGCACAGATGGCGACATGACTCCATTACAGGAACGTCTCGAACGCGAAGAATTCGAAAACCGAATCGAAGACCTAAAGCGAGAGATCGAAGCAGAAATCAGACGGAGATTGGTCGCCGATCGAGGTGTGGAAGCAATGGCCAAAACACTCCGAAAGCCGCTACCCGAAGACGTTGACTTCATGCATGCATCCCGTGAAGAAATGGCGAACATTCGCAAAGCCATACAACCCCTAACTCGGAAATTAGCGGCGCGACTAGCCCGCAAACGTAAACACAAGCGGAAGGGCCCACTCGATTTTCGGGCCACCGTGCGGCAGTCACTGAGTTATGGAGGGGTGCCAGCTGAACCTCGATTCCGGAACCCGCGACCAAATAAACCGGAACTCATCGTCGTGGCGGATATTTCGGGCTCGGTTGCAGCCTTCGCCCGTTTCACGTTGCACCTGGTGTACGCGTTACAAAACCAATTCAGCAAAGTGCGTTCATTTGTGTTTATCGATGGGCTCGACGAAGTAACCCACATGTTTCAAGACGAAGAAGACATCACGAACGCGGTGCATCGTGTCAACACAGAAGCCGACGTTGTCTGGGTTGATGGCCATTCGGACTACGGACACGCTTTCGGCGTCTTTTGGGAGAACTTCGGTTCAGAAATCAATTCCAAATCAACTGTCATGTTTCTCGGTGACGCCCGAAATAACTACCACGCCACTAACGCATGGGTGATCAAGGAAACGGCCAAAAAAGCGCGATCAGTGTTCTGGCTCAATCCCGAACCAAAATCGTATTGGGATACCGGAGATTCAGTCATCACCGAATACGCAACCCACACCGACGGCGTTTTCGAATGTCGGAACCTACGTCAACTCGAAGGATTCGTTGACCATTTAGCGTAGGAATCGACTTAAGAGCGGCAGTTACCGAAAATCAGATAAAAGCTCAGCGACATGAAACGCAAGATCTAGTGATTGGCGCCCATTGAGACGAGGGTCACACATAGTTTCATAACGGTCACTTAGCTGATCAGCAGCGAGCGCATCGCCACCGCCGACACATTCGGTGACTGCGTCACCAGTCAACTCGCAGTGAACACCACCAGGCCAAGTCCCTTCGGCCTTATGCACTTCGAAATATTGGCGAACTTCGTCCATGATGACATCAAAGTCCCTGGTCTTCACCCCAGTGTCAGTTTCGTAGGTATTGCCATGCATCGGGTCGCACTCCCAAACCACAGGGTGACCAGCGTCGGTCACTTTCCTCAAAATTGAAGGCAACGTATCGCTGACTCGTTCTGCCCCCATTCTGCTGATAAGAGTGAGACGGCCTGGAATTTGGTCCGGGTTAAGAGCCTCGCATAAAGCCAAAACATCCTCAGGTGAAGACGATGGACCTATCTTGCAGCCGATTGGGTTATGGACTCCTCGCAAAAATTCGACATGAGCNCCNTCAAGTTCGCGGGTTCGCTCTCCGATCCACAACATGTGCGCCGAACAGTCATACCAAGCACCTGTAATGCTGTCTTGTCTCGTTAGNGCCTGCTCGTAGCCCANAAGTAAAGCCTCATGGCTCGTATAAAGTTCAACCTGACGCATNGCTGCGTCATCGGTGTCAAACCCACATGCAGTCATGAAATGCAAAGCGCGTTCAATGCCTTCGGCCAGACGCTCATAACGCTCACCGACGGGGCTTGAGGCAACAAATTCCTGATTCCAATTGTGCACCTGACGCAAGTCCGCGTAACCACCCCGAGTAAATGCTCTGAGAAGATTAAGAGTGGCAGCAGAAGTGTTATAGGCCTGCAGCAACCTGTTCGGATCCGGGGTACGGGAATCAGAGTCNAACGTGATGTCGTTAACGATGTGGCCACGGAAACTAGGCAGCGTGGCGCCATCTCGAGTCTCTGTNCCGGAAGACCTTGGCTTAGCAAACTGGCCTGCTATGCGACCTACCTTTACGACCGGAAGGCCCGCTGAGTATTGAAGTACAACGGCCATTTGGAGAATGACCTTCAGCTTGTCGCGGATTGCGTCCGCGCTGCTCAAATCAAACGATTCAGCGCAGTCTCCAGCCTGAAGTACGATCGCTTGCCCGTTTGCAACTCGCGCTAGTTGGTCGGTTAATCGGCGAGCTTCTCCGGCGAAGACGAGAGGCGGACGAGTGCCGAGTTCATGCAGTGCTTCGTCCAGCGCGCCTAGTTCCGGCCATTCAGGTTGTTGACCAGCGGGGTGATCTGTCCAGGAGTTGGGATGCCAGGTGGTNTTCACAATATTAAGTGTGCAGGTTGGTTGGCCTNAATGCCAAGAAGATTTTCGGTCAGAGTGCGTTTCGGACGTTACGCGACGATGACGAGAGCGTCTTCGCGTAACTCGTCAACGGCTCGTTTTACGAGTCGTCGGGCAGCTTCGGCTGTAACCCCGAGTTCTTCNCCAACTTCTCGATAGCTGTGACTTTCACCGTCNATCAGACCGAAGCGACGAGCTACTGCGAGCTGAGCNCGGGGATCGAGACGGTCGAGTAGCCCGCGAATCATCTCTTTACGGTCACTTTCCAAGGCGTGATCTTCTGGACTAGGNGCATCNTCGCCNATGAGATCAACGAGTGTGCTGTCGCCCTCGTCGCCGATGTTCTTGTCGAGCGAAGTGGGGGTGCTGATGCGCTGCAACCATGCATTCTCATCATCGAGACCATCGCTGTCTCCACCGCTGTGGCGCAGAGCAGCACGAAGGCTGGCGGAACGGTCACTNGGAAGACGAATCANGCTCGCCTTTTGATCCAGGGCCCGACCTATCGACTGCCGNATCCAGAACGTGGCATAAGTCGAAAACTTGAATCCTCTGCGCCAGTCGAACTTCTCTACAGCATGCTCAAGGCCAAGATTTCCTTCTTGGATCAAGTCCAGTAGCTCCATTGCTGGCGGTAGCGGATACCGGCGAGCAATCGATACNACAAGCCTAAGGTTGGCGCGGATGAAGCGGTCACGAGCAGCTTCGGCCTCGCGTACGGCTGTTCGAAGAGAGCGGCGCTCTGCGGCGGTAAGTTTTTCTTCGCCGTCGAGAACGACCTGGGCGTCTCGTCCTTTTTCTATTGCTTTTGACAACATCTTCTCGTCGTCGGCAGTCAGCAATGCGACCGCTCCGATTTCGTTTAGATATTGACCTACTGAATCACTCATTATTAATAATCTCCACCGGGGGGGACCGGATCTNTTTGGNTCGAGGGGGGTCTCGAGACCANGNAACTTCNGCACCTGAAGNACTTGATGTTGGGCGCCANCAGNNTNGTATGGGCGCCGCTAGGTTGTNTTGTTNGNTTNTCTTTCAAATTTCTCGTGAAGGCAGCGCCGTGCTTACGCATGCCAATAACTAATTGTCAGGATGGTTCTGTGATGTCACTTCAGCAAGCGGACGTCTGTCAGGGGTCCGGCTGAATCACAGACCAAACAACAGTAGTTCATCGGGAGCAGAAATGCTAGTCGATCTATAACTACAATGGGTGAATGGGTCAACGGATCGGCTTATTCGGTGGCACATTCGACCCTCCGCACCTAGGTCATTTAGCTGTCGCGCTAGCGGCTCGGGATGCCCTAGAGCTTGATAGAACCTTGTTGGTAGTAGCAAACCAGCCGTGGCAAAAAGTTGGACAACGACCCGTAACAGAGGCACACCACAGGCTTGCGATGACAGAACTACTAGTCCAGGACACAGACGGTTTAGAAGCGAGCGACTTAGAGATTGCGCGCGGCGGCATGAGTTACACGATAGATACCGTCGAGCAACTGCAAAAAGCTGGCCATGAGGTTGTCGTGATCCTGGGAGCAGATGCTGCTGCGGGCATTGACTCATGGGAACGCGCAGCGGAACTTAGTCGTCTAACGCGCCTGGCGGTTGTTGATCGTCCTGGATACGACTTGCCGGAGTTAGCGAACTGGTCGGTAGAAAAGATCCCGGCGCAATCGAGCAGTGTTTCGAGCTCTCAAGTCAGATCATCGATGAGCGAAGGAGCACTTGCTACAGATATCATCCCAAGTGCTGTGCGGCGCTATATCGATCTCCATCACCTGGAGTGGCCTGAGCGTTGAGCTCCCCGTCAGATCAGCGGTCTCCTTCTGAGAGACAGAAGGTGCGAGAAATCTGCGAAATGAACAACGACTCCGGTGCAGAACAACTACCCACATTGGTGTTGGCGGCAGCTAGAGGTGCCGCTGACCTTCAAGCCAGCGACCTAGTAGTGCTCGATGTAGGCGACGTTATAGGAATCACTGACTGGTTCTTGATCGCTAGCTCGTCCAATGTCCGACAGGTCCGTAGGGTTGCCGAAGAGGTAGAGGCAGCCGTCAAAGATGCCGGAGGGGACGGGCCAACCAGAATCGAAGGCCTCGAGGACGCAAAGTGGATCTTGATGGACTTTGGAGTCTTTGTCGTTCATGTATTCCACGACGACACGAGATCTTTCTACGATATTGAGCGGCTTTGGTCTGATGTCCCACGAGTTCGATTTGATGTGGACGGTCAACCAATCACAAAAGCGTGAAGTTCGTAAACGGTCGGACCTTACCCTGGGCTACAAAGCCCAGAATGACACTGGCTACGATGTTTGAAACTAGTATCAACGCCTTGGTGGAGAACAGATGAAAGTCCGATTCGGATTCACATGTCGCGGATCAAACGACCTCCCGATCGAAGACTTCATTCAGTTATGTACAGACCTTGAACGACTCCACTTTGATTCCATTTGGTTGCCAGAGACGATGCTTACAGGTTCCTTCGACCCGTTAGTAGCACTTTCACATGTTGCGGCCCTAACCGAACGACTCAAAATCGGAAGCCACTTAATACTTCCCGGGAGGGCTCCCGTTCGGCTAGCGAGAGAATTAGCTCAGCTGGACAGGCTCTCCGACGGAAGACTCTTACTCATCGCCGTACTGGGCTTACCCGATGATGGTGAAGTAGTAGCTCAAGGAGTAGAGCGTTCAACAAGAGGGGCGATGATGGATGAAATGGTTCCCTTGCTGAGACGTCTATGGGCAGGAGAGACCATTACACACGCTGGCAAACACTATGAATTACTTGACGCTTCTATTGACCCACTCCCGATTCAGGAGCCCTTAGAGCTCTGGTTTGGGGGAGCGATTCCAAGTGCTCTTAAGCGAGTTGGGCGCCTAGGTGATGGGTACATCCCAGGATTATCAACCCCTCAAGAAGGAGCCGAAAAGAAGCTAGCGGTTCAAGA
>PBOM01000011.1 GCA_002724355.1 Actinomycetota bacterium
CGGACCTCGAGGTAGACCTAAGCACTCTCATTTCGAAAGTGAACGCCTCGAAATGAACTTCCCCGCTCTGGTCTTAACGAAACTTATACGGTTCTATCAAGCCCTCACTAGCCGACGTCTTCCCTCTTGTCGCTATTCACCGACCTGCTCTAGATACGCCATCGAAGCTATTAACCAACATGGAGCCATGCGAGGCACGACTCTTGGTCTACGACGTATTTGCCGATGCCACCCATGGGGTGGCTGGGGTTACGACCCCGTTCCCACACCGACACAAAGGGTCGACGCCTGATGTTTGATCTAATCGCTCGAGTTCTTGCTTGGTTCTATGACTTTTCGAGCAGTTATGCGATTTCCATTGTTCTTTTGACATTCCTAATCATGCTTGTGTTGACGCCTTTGACGCTCAAAGGGACTAGGTCAATGATGCGCATCCAACAACTCCAGCCAGAGTTGAAGCGCATTCAAACGAAACACAAAGGCGACAGACAAAAAATCAATGAAGAAACCATGGCCCTGTATCAAAAGCACGGGGCCAATCCGCTTGCTGGATGTCTTCCGACTCTCGTCCAACTACCCGTATTTATCGTTCTATACAGAGTCATCAATGGCATGACAAAGATGGGGAAAGACGGTGTACCTGACCCCTCCTATCTGAAGAAAGAATCACTTCTATACCAACGACTCGTTGAAGATAAAGGCGAAATGGTGTCGTTCGGTATCGATTTATCCGAATCCGCCAAGGACGTCATACAAGCCAATTTCGTCGATGGACTCCCCTATCTGGCGTTAGTAGCCATCACCTTCGTCTTGTCGTTTCTTCAACAAGCGCAGATGAAAGCCCATCGGGGAGATGCCGCTGCGCAAAATCCTCAGATGGAAATGCTGATGAAGATCATGCCCTACATGCTCCCCATTTTCGCATTTTTGGTTCAGGCAGCACTGGGCGTTTATTTCATTGCATCCAGCCTCTACCGCATAGCTCAACAGTCTTTTATCCATAGGACCATGAAGCCAATCGCAACCACGGATACAACTATCGAAGCAGAGCTAGTTGAGGAAGAACCGCCTACGAAAGAGATTACGAATCAACGTTCCAAAAAGGCAGTTGCGGCGCAGGAAGAAAGACGCCAAGCAAGGGAAGCTCGAAGCAAAGAACGAAATTCAGCACGTAGCGAGCGATCGAAAAAGAACCAACCTAAAAAAGAACCGAAGGCTCAAAGCGACAACGATCAGAAACCAATCCAATCCAAACGAACCTCCGGAGACGGACGAACAAGAAAAAAGCGGAAGTAAGAAATGGACTGGATCGTTACCACTGGAGCGACAGTAGAAGAGGCGTTGGAAAACGCCCTTGACGAGTTATCTGTAACTTCCGACGACGTTGAATACGAAATACTCAAGGAACCGAAAAAGATCCTGTTAGGGCTCCGTAGCAGCGAAGCACAAATAAGGACACGTGTGCGTCCGGTNGCAGTCCCGGCTAAACGGGAGCGTCGTCGACCAGCCCGCTCAGAAAAACGTAAAAAAACTAAAGCTCAACGCCCTAAACCCAAGTCCACATCTGGGAACCAAAAACAACAACGTCGTTCCTCTAAACGCTCACAACCAAAACAGCTTCCTCAAGAACCAGCACAGGTTTCGAATACCCGTGAGGCGCCAGAGACAAGTTCCTCGACTCGTAAGCGGACTTTAACGACAGAACATAAAGCCACTAAGCAATCGAACACACGTTCGGTCCCAAATAAAACANCGGTGCAGCCACCAGCTAAACAAACAGCTCGCCGTACCCGCAAGATCGACCACTAGGGAGAGATCCCACAATTAAAGGCAGGAGACTGCAATGACAACTGAGATCAATGTTGAAGAACAACAGCAGATGGTTGGCGAATTCCTAGAAGGATTAGCCCAATCATTTGGCGTGANGGCAAAGGCAGAAAATGTTGCTGCTGATGAAGACAGCTTTGAAGTAAATCTCGCCGGAGATGACAAGGAACTTGGCCTCTTGATAGGACCTAAAGGTAACCACCTTGTGGCGATTCATGAGGTGTCCAAAACAATGCTGCAGCGCCGCCTGCCAGGCCTCAACAGAGCTCGCATCAGAGTTGATGTAGGCGGTTACCGCAGTCGCCGACGAGAAGCATTAGCCGCGTACGTTCAAGAATTGGCGCAAAAAGTTATTGAATCAGGGGTTGAAAAAGGTCTTGAGCCCATGAATGCCGCTGATCGCAAAGTTGTCCACGACGCTGTTAACGAAGTCCCAGGAGTCAACACAATTTCGGTGGGTGACGAACCGCGTCGACGGGTCGTTCTCGTCGTAGCTGACGACTGAAGAAAATAGTGAGCCGGCGCACGCTGGCAGAGACCATTGAACGAGCGCAAATTCTCGGGCACGTTGGTCCTGGCGAAATTGATAATTACATAGAACATGGGTTGGCCCATCTTGAGGCTGCCAATCCAGACAACAACTCCAGGTGGTGTGATTTGGGGTCTGGGGGTGGGCTACCTGGCCTTGTCGTTGCGCTGCAGCGGCCAGACCTAGAGGTAACTCTTCTAGACCGGTCGCTCTCAAGAACTCAATTCTTAGAGGAAGCAGTTATAGATGTTGGATTGGGCGAAAGGGTCGAAGTTGTAAACGGTGATGCGACTGACTTGGCCCATGACCCTCTGCACAGATCGCGTTATGACGGAGTTTTTAGCCGATCCTTCGCTGCCCCGGCAGTGACGGCTGAATGTGCCGCTGCCTTCTTGTGCCCTGGCGGGGTTCTTGTAGTGAGCGAACCGCCTGAACCCGTCGAAGGTAGATGGCCCGCNGAACGGATTCAGTCCTTAGGTTTGTCTGCAGTCTCAGTGATTGAAGGGCCGCCCCGGTTTGTCACCATGAAATTACTGGAACTTCCAGAAATGACTGTTCCTAGAAAATGGGCTCAAATAGTCAAAAATCCCCTGTTNTGACTGTTCCACGTGAAACCTTGCTGACAAATCTTGAAAATGTTTCACGTGGAACCATTGCTGAAATCCTTGACCTAGGTGTCGTGAAGGGCTGAGATTAGCGAGGAAGCCGTATAAAAGACGACAGTGCAAAGAGGCTNGAAATGNCGCGCGTTCTTGCTGTAGCCAATCAAAAAGGTGGTGTAGGGAAAACTACGACCGCCGTCAGCGTGGCAACAAATATCGCGCTGTCTGGGAACAGGACTCTTCTCGTAGATCTTGATCCGCAGGGGAACGCGACAACTGCACTCGGATTCAGTCCGAAGAGTGTTGAGAGTTCAAGTTATAACGTTGTGGTTCAGCAGCTTCCGATTAGCGCCGCGCGTGTANCAACGAGCGTGGACAAGCTAGATCTCTTGCCTGCCACCATGGATTTAGCTGGAGCTGAGATCGAGCTAGTTCCTATGTTTAGTAGAGAACTTCGGCTGCGATCGGCCATTTCGTTGGTTGAAAAAGATTACGACTACATCCTGATTGATTGCCCGCCCAGCCTGGGTCTACTCACTGTCAATAGCTTCGCTGCAGCATCGGAGGTTTTGGTTCCNCTGCAGTGTGAGTATTACGCCCTCGAGGGATTAAGCCAGTTGTTGAATAATGTTGAACTTGTTCAGGATGCGCTTAACCCGAACTTAAAAGTGAGTGCCATCGTTCTAGTGATGTTTGATGCTCGTACTCGTTTGGCTCAAGAAGTCGCTGAAGAAGTGCGCTCCCANTTTGGCGATCTGGTTCTCAGCGCGGTAGTCCCGCGTTCCGTTCGCTTGTCGGAAGCTCCGAGCTACGGGCAGCCAATAGAAATTTACGATCCTGCGAGCCAAGGCGCAGCCGCTTATCGAGCGGTCACGAAAGAAATTCTTACACAAACGTCCGACAATTTAGCTTTGACAGAGAGGAGTCCATAATGGCGCGCCCACAAGGGGGACTAGGAAGGGGTTTGGAGGCGTTGATACCTGCCTCAAATCAATCAACTAGCGCGCTAGCCGACCATCCCAATGACATGGCCTTAGGCCGCGATGGAAAGTCGTNAAGTGCTCAAAAAGTTCAGCGTTTGGGGGCTTACGTTGAAATTCCAGTAGAAGAGATTTCAGTCAACCAAATGCAGCCTAGGAAAGCGTTTGATGATGCGGCGCTANAGGTGTTAGCGGAATCCATTCAACGTTTTGGCGTGCTGCAGCCAGTCGTAGTCAGGGCATCTTCGGGCGANAAGCCATTTGAACTAGTAGCGGGGGAGCGCAGATGGAGGGCTTCTTGCTTGGTGGGTAAAGAAACTATTCCCGCAGTAATCCGGAGTTCAGATGAGGAGACGAGTTTGGTTGAAGCNCTGGTCGAAAATCTCCATCGCGAAGATCTGAANCCGATAGAGGAAGCCGCTGCATTTCAGCAACTCATAGATGATTTTGAAGTCACACANGCTGACCTNGGCCAACGGTTGGGAAAAGCCCGGGCGACTATTTCTAATTCCTTACGCTTGCTCGAGTTGCCGAGTGATATTCAGCTGGGGCTCATAGAAGGTCGCATTACCGCTGGGCACGCGAGGGCCCTGCTCTCGTGTGAATCAGAGTCTGACCAGCTACAGCTCTTGGAAAGAATTGTGCGGGACAAGCTTTCTGTTCGAGAGGCGGAACAAATCACTCGATCTACTGCAAGCAACGCGAAGCGGCGAGGGCAACAAATNAACAAAGCCTCTTTACCTGATGCTTCTGCTCTCGAAGTAGAACGACATCTAAGCGATTACTTAAATACCACTGTGAGTGTTCAANCCACTGCTAANCGGGGCAAAATTACNATCGAATTTGCCACTGTGAGTGATCTTCAACGTATTTATGATCTTATATATCCAGGTGATCAGACGGACGCTACAAACGATCGATAACAGTCTCGTCCTAGCAAAAGGTTAGTCAAGCCCTACTTCAACAAAAGATCGTAAAGCATCGGTGATGACCAAGGACATGGTGTGATGATTACGAACCAACGCGGTGACGTCATCTANTCGTAAGAGCAGAGCGGGCATCCGTGTTTCACGCAGTAAAGGAAGTCTCATTCCCTGTGANGAAATACCTGGAACAATTGACTGAAGATTCTCGGCCACAGCTGAACCGAGTTGCTTGCCAGTCGGGCTCTCAAAATGATCACCTAAAAAATGGCAAACCGTTGAACCCTCATCCCTTATCTCAACGCCGATGCAAAAATCTGCATCAAACATGTTCGCTTGCTGAGCGTGACTACTCCAATCAGGATGATGGGTAGTAAGCACTTCTGCGCCCGAGTCAGACAGCGATCGACGAAGAGATGCAACTACCGCGTCCAAGCCTCCGCTTTCGGCGAGCACGATTTTGTAACCATGTAATTCACTACCCGCATTTAGAAAACGTTGTTTCTCTTGTAACCGTGTGATGTCAGCCGCCTCACCAAAACGTTGACCAACTCGGTGCAAGAAATCGACAGTAATCGGGCCACAAACACCATCGGGCACTAGACCCGCGTTCAGTTGAAAGTCGACAAGAGCATCGGCTGTCTGTTGTCCATGAATGCCATCGATTTGACTCATAGGGAAACCGAGCGATGTTAGTAACCGTTGAAGATCAGCCACATCATCGCCTCTGAGAGGAGGCGATTGAAGGTACAACAGCCTTGATCCCAAACGATGTCCAGCCTCGACGAGCTGATCCCATGTTTGTGGGCCACAAATACCGTCAATATCTATGGATCGATCTCTTTGAAAATCTTTGACAGCAGCTTCCGTCCCACTCCCAAAAATGCCGTCAAGTGGCTCAACGAGGTGACCTAGGGACACCAACCTGGTTTGTAGATCTCGGACATGGTCCCCTTGAGCCCCGACACCGAAGGGACGAACGAAGGACGGATCTATAGGAATTCGCCAATCTCCTCGAGCAAGGCACCCTTAGGCTTCGCACCAACGAGTTTTTTAGCAGGCTCGCCATTTTCAAAAACTATAAGAGCTGGAATGCTCATTATTTCGTAACGTCGAGCCAGGTCGGGACTGTCGTCAACGTTTACCTTCGCGATCTGGATGGCGTCTTCCTCCGCTGCAATTTCTTCAAGAATCGGAGCAATCATTTTGCAAGGTCCACACCACTCAGCCCAAAAGTCGACAAGTACAGGCTTATCCGAAGCACTGATTGCCTCATCGAATGAACTCATATCAAGGTCGGTGATTCCTTCAGCCATCTTTAACTCCTCATCTTGGGTGAAGGCACTCTAGTCCCAATCACTGGTGATTTATCGGCTTACCTAGGGATCAACCTTTACGTTAAATCNCTAGGCATCGTTTTCTTCTAGCCACCGTTCTGCATCGATNGCAGCCATGCATCCCGAACCTGCGGCTGTGATTGCTTGTCGGTAATAATCATCTTGGACATCACCGCATGCGAATACCCCTGGAACCTGAGTTTTGCTGCTGTTGGGTTCTGTAACGAGATACCCGTTGTCTTTGAGATCTAATTGGTCAGCGAAGAGTGAAGTATTTGGCTGGTGCCCAATAGCGATGAAGAGGCCCGTAATCGGAAGAGCGTTTTCTTCACCGCTGACAGTGTCTTCAAGGATGACGCCTGAAAGCTTCTCATCCCCTTGTATCTCCGTAACCTTTTTGTTCCAAAGAATTTCGATCTTAGGGTTATTTAAAGCCCGTTCCTGCATGATCTTTGATGCGCGGAGTTCGTCTCTGCGATGCACCAAATAGACCTTTGAAGCAAAGCGGGTAAGGAAAGTTGCCTCTTCGACAGCACTATCGCCACCGCCAACAACTGCGATTTCTTGATCCTTAAAGAAAAAACCATCACAAGTCGCACATGTCGAAAGACCGTGTCCGATCAACCTNTCTTCGTTTGGTAAACCCAGCATCAAGCTCTGGGCTCCTGTCGAAATGATGACTGTGTGAGATTTATAGGCGATGTCTCCGACTTCGACCGTAAATGGTCGCTGGTTAAAGTCCACTGTCGTGGCTTTTTGGGTAATAAATTCAGCCCCAAATCGTGCTGCTTGGGCACGAAAATGCATCATTAACTCAGGACCCATGATTCCCTCTGGGAAGCCAGGAAAATTCTCAACCTCGGTGGTCAACATCAACTGTCCACCAGGTTGATCACTAGTTGAAGAGGGTTCACCTTCAATGACTAGGGGTCCCATATTTGCTCGTGCAGTGTAAATGGCTGCTGTAAGCCCAGCGGGTCCGCTTCCGATAATTATGACGTCGCGAATGTCACTCACATTCTCTCCATTAAAGGTATGTAGATATTTTTAATCAATACGTTTCGACCACAGAAAGACACCTAGCAAGGCGCAAAAGACACCCAGCAGAAGATAGGTCGCCCAAACTTCACCAGGCAGCAACTGATTGACCACTGTGACGGCCAAAATCACTAAGAGGGTTACTGCTGTGATGGCCACAATGAAGAGCACCAGTCCATAAATCACCAACCGAGCCATGAACAACAGCGGTCCAGTGGTCTTGGCGCGTACCGAACCAACGCTGTCCACCACAAGTTTTGTAGCTTGGGCTGCGAGACCTTTGTCCGGCGACTTTTCAGCTGAAGTAGAAGTCACAACGTGATCCTATCTACTACGGCCGACTGTCGGATTGGTAGCAAACTTAACCGTATTTCGGACGCCCGGTTATCGAGACCTCAGTAACCGTCACCCGATGTCCCCCGGCAGCTAACTCTCTGCCTAACGATGTGATCCAGAGCAGCAAGGTCGCGCCGGGTGTGTCATTCAGATTGACAGTGATAGTGCCGCTTACTTCGTTGCGACTGGCAATTGGTTCACCCCAACTTTGAATGGCACCGCCCGTATTCTCCGAGGCAAAGATCTCGAAGGACCAGTCAATCGTGGGAGAACTGATCCGGAGCCGGTCAAGTTGTTGGGGCGGACCAAGTGAAATGATGAGCCCTACGCCTTCTTTCAGTTTTCCAAAATCAGCAGTTGTGTAGCGTTCTGTGTACCAGCCGGTGTTGCTGTCTCCGTCATTGATGAAATCGATCTTTTCAGGGTGCTCTACTTGGTCGTTACCAGCTGGATCAAACGGGACTATTGAGACAATTTGAAGCTGGGTTGGGCCGGACTCTTGCCGCGATAGAACCGGCGAAGTTACAGAAGGAGCACTATCAAAGTCCTCAACGATTAACGGATCTTGTGCCTCTAAACGGACAGCTTCACGGACATTTTCAACAAGTGACGAACCAACCTGAGTTCGGGTCACTAGAAGACCCACAAGAATTATGACTGCGGCCAAGATTCCTACGAAAGCTGCTGGGGCGAGCCATGAACGTTCCGCTTTTAAGAAATGGGCCTCATCTATGTTTGTAGCATCTGCAACTCGATCAAAATCTTGGGTTAATGATCTCAAAGCCAGTACTAGTGCCGACGCGTCAGACCATTGGTTCTCTTGGTCAACAGATCTTGTTATCAGTTGTCTAAATGAGGAAGATATAGCCGGGTGAATTTCGTGCCGGCCTTGATGATCGAGTTGTGGTCGAAAGCCAACAAGGCACTCGTGGATTAGTTCGCCAAGTGAGGCGATGTCATCTTGAGGACGTGCGGGAATCTTGTTTGCGTCGCCGGTTGGGGGACCGTCGACTATCACAACAGTGCCGTCTTGACGCCGACCTATGTTTTGCGCGTGTAGATCCCCAATTGCGAATCCTGCTGAGTGAAGAGATGCCAACGCTTCGCCGAGCTGTATGGCGACAGAAAGACATTCTTCGCTTGAAAGAGTTCCCTTCGAACTGAGATGTTGTTCGAGGGTCTCATTAGGCAACGTTTCAGTTACCAGCCCAATGCGGTCACCTAACTCAATAGTGTCCAAAACGTGTAAAAGCGCAGGGTGTTCAAGGCGAACGAGTGCTCGCGCCTGGAGTTCCACACGCTTTCCCACTTCAGTCGAAGGATCCAATAGCCGGATGGTTACGGGACGATCTAACGTTCGATCAAGTCCTGACCAGGACTCAATAAGGCCGGGACGAACACACTCATCGATCCGGTATCTCTGATGGTCGTCGGCCATTGTTTTGGGGGAGCGCTTAACGGGTTGTCTGGAAAGCTACGCCTATCGTTCCCAAACCGGCGTGCGCGCCAACAACTGGTCCGACTTGGCCCACCAAGACATCGACGTTGACAACGGCTTTGATCTGTTCAACGAATGTGTCAACATCGTCACAAGCGGCGTGGAGTACGCAGAGCTGTTCGATTTGACCTGCATGTTCTTCAACGACTGCAACAATGCTATTGAGCGCTTTGCTGCGAGTTCGTTGCTTACCCGCAGGTTCAACAACCCCGTTACGAACTTCAATTAAAGGTTTGATTGAAAGCATTGAGCCTAGAAGGGATCCGGCGGCTCCAATTCGTCCACCTTTGCGTAAATTCTCCAATGTGTCGAGCGCAGCGTGCACTTGCGTGCGTTCGATGCAGTCAATTGCGTGTGCGGAAATTTCTTCTACGCTGGCGCCTGATTGAGCGGCAGTCGCTGCACCAACAACAATTGACCCGAGGCCCATGGTGACAGTGCGGCTATCCACCACGTTGACTTCAATCTCATCTTTAACCATAAGTGCCGCTTGTTGCGCGGCTTCGATAGTGGCTGAGAGCTCACCACTTAGGACTATCGCGACAACACCCGTAGCTCCTTGCGATGCTGCTTCTTGAAACTGCTCAACGAAGGCCCCAGGCGCCGGTGCTGCTGTGGAGGGAAGTTCGTCCATCGATTGGCACTTATCCCAAAATTGATCAGTAGTGAGTTCGAAACGGTCGACGAACTCAGTGTCGCCAAAGCGAATCTTTAAGGGAACGATTTTGATATTGAGTTCAGCGATTACTTCTTCGGGTAGATCGCATGAGCTGTCGGTGACGATTTGAACCGAGGTCATAATGACTCTTCTTCCTGTTTAGATTTTATTTTTGGTCGACGAATTGACAGGCCTGAAACCAAATGAGAGTAACTCTCTGTTTGCAAGATAGAGGAAACAGTCACATGTATGGCTACCACTGCTACTGCAAGAAATGACACCTGGATCAGCGCTTGTTCAATCCTAAGTTCCCGAAGTGCCAATGCTGTGCCCAAAGCAATCAAGGCAGGGACAGTGTGCTTCCAAAGACCTGACTTGGTTAATCGTTCAATAGACCATTCGTTAAGGACGTGTTTGCGCAACCACCAAAACTCGAACCAAGCACAAATTGCGGATCCCAGGGCTAAACCGACCGGTCCTAATCTTGGAGGTAATTGTTGAGCGTTGCGAGCCGCGTCAGGCAATGGCCCCCATACGAAATTCCAATCTCCGAAGCCGACCAACGTTTGGTTGATCACGACTACTTGCTCGAATTGGAACATCAAAACCAGTCCGAGACCCGCGGATAGCAAGACTCGGGCAAGAGCGATTCGCGATGGAGTAGTGGTGTCGCCTGTGCTGAAGCAAACGCTTTGCAGCAATCTAGATGACAGTAAAGCGGGTAGTCCTAGGGCGTAGGCCCCTAAGGCAAACCCGATTACTGTTAAGTCCCCGGGATCGATGCTGTTGCGTAACCCTCCGAGGTTGAACAAGAAATCCGCTATGGGTGCGCCCGCTGCGAAATATAAGGCCAAGATCGGGCCCACTAACCAAAGCATTTGCAACAATCTTTTGTTAACGCGTTCATGAATTGTTGCTGTATCCGGAGAACGACTTAACTCTGGTAGTTCAACTGCGACGATGCTTGTAGCAATTAGAGCAACCGGTAGTAGATAGATCGCTTGTGCAGCAGCTAACGCTGAAGCTGCTCCGATTGACAAGAGCGAGGCCAATGCCAAATCCATAAAGGATGACAGTTGAAGAGCGCCTCTTCCTGCTACCGCTGGGACGAATCTCCTGAGAACTAGAGCAGTCGACGGTTCTTTCCAAAGCAGGTTGAACCGTATATTTCGATTACCCCGCAACACAGTCGGTATTTGAATCAGCACCTGGATTAGAGAACCTATTACGAGAGCCCAAGCCAGAGCTTCTGCCGCTGTGCTGCCCGTCACCTCGGAGATGGCGAGCACAATGAGGACAATGATTTGGCAAATATTCCAGGCAACTGGTGCTGCATAACCAAGAAAAAAGCGTCCGTGGCTGTTCAAAATAGCCAGACACCAGGCACTCATTACCAAGACTGCTGTCCCCAGAATGATGATCCGGACAAGTTGAACCGTGAGGTCGAAGCGTTCCCCGGTAAATCCCCATGCGATGGATCTAGTGATTGGTTCTGTGGCAAGGAAGGCAACTGCTGTTAACCCAGCCACCAAACACAAAAGAAAGGAGAGGATACCTCCCGCTAACTTTCCTGCTTCCTTCGGGTCGGACTCAAGAAGCCGGCTGTACTCGGGCACAAAAGCTGCAGAGAGTGCTCCTTCTCCGAATAAATTTTGGAGAATATTTGGAACGCGTTGTGCGGCCGCAAAGGCATCACCAATTAAACCTATTCCTAATATGTTGGTCACAAGAACAGAACGAGCAACTCCAGAGAATCTGGATAATCCGATTCCCGCAGCAGCGACCCCTGGTCCTGAACGTCTCATAATCGACGATTCTTTCGCTTTCTGGTGTCGAGTAACCACCAACTTGCCAGAAACACGGCGGCCCCGATGGTAAGACCAAGTCCGACCCCCGTAGGAGTCGTTGCTCGAAGAGCAGCTTGCGCTCGCCCAACTAATATTCCTCCATCAGGCGAGTGCAACTCGATTGAAACAGGAAATGAACCAGATCCCAATGCCCTAAGTCTGAATCGATGAGTGGTGACACCGGGTTCAAGGACAAGAGTCGTGCTCTCGCCATCATCGAAATCTTCTACGGTGACACGTTCACTAATTATCCGAAGCTCAACCCGTAAGGGAATCCCGGCTCTGTTTTGAAAACTAAATGGAACCGAAGCTGCTTGTGACGTTAATTGGATCGATTCATCAGGAGGGATATCTATCAAGCTTGTTTGTAACCGAATGAGATCAACCGTTGATTCCCAGAGATCGATCTGTGTCAGGGCTGGAACCTCTTTCGAGAGACTGAGCAACAATTCTTGAGCTAGCGCTTCATAATCCTCGGCGTCCTCGTCACGGACCATTGAACGAATTGCTGCCAAATGGCGGCGCGCGTCTCTATAGCCGGCAAAATTTTGGTCTGCTGAACTCAACCGACTTCGGAGACGATGTTGACGTGGCTGTGTTTCACCTGGAAGTAACGATCGTGTCACCGCGTCACTTGCCTTCAGTGGGCTGATCCAATTGAGCTCTTCTATTCCTCGTAGGAAGACGTCTGCGAATTGAGGTGACCGGTTGTTGGCAGTCAGATCGACAGTAAGCAAAGGATCTGATTGATCAGTAGAAGCGATAGTCGCCAAATGAGCGAGGAGACGTTGGGCCTCGCTCGCAGGTGTGTCGTGAGGGTGCCTTTGAGAAAGAGTGTCAACTACAAGACCGCGAAATGTTGATTGGCTCGATGTGAATTCGACGGGTCCTCGTGGGCTTTCGTCAGGTATTGGTGAAAGTGAGGTCGACTCGACGATTAGTTCTCGGGTTCCTCGACCCCAACGAACTTCAACCTCTGCATCGTCGGCTTCTCCGTGTCCGACCCAAAGAGTTGGCGGGGCTAGGGTTCCGATTGTGGCGAGGGTCTCCGTCCCCATTTCCATGAGAGATACCACTTCGTTACCTAGGCCTGCGTTAATCAGGGCAGCTTCGTTAATCGGTGTAAAAGGATTGCGAATGATCTCATGTTTTGTGTCGGTAAAACTGGGCGCGAGCGACGGGAAAGAGGTTTCACCTATAAAAACGGGATGAGATGTGATGGTTAGGGGGACTGATGGATGGCTACGTAAAACTTCGAGCCAACTGTTAATCAGTCCTGTCGTATCTGTTGATTCGAAATTGAAATCTTTGATTTGAGCAATGAAAACAACAGGCAACTGTCCCGTCAGACTTCCCCCTGCTCGGATTATGTGAGTTATGACTCTGCCAACTAACTCCTGACCTCGAGTGCGCATTTCAATGCTGATGGGGTAAACGCCTGGTTGTACTAACTGAATGTCACCAATTTCATTGTCGGAAATAAAGAAGGAAACTTTAACGACACCCCAAACATCAGGTTGGAGGTCCGTTACGTCGAATCGTTGTGACGCGAGAACCCCACTCAAATTCTCGCCACGACTGGAAGCGAGGAACTGTTCTTCACTAGTTGCGCGTTCGTGCACTGTCACCGTGATCTGGTCCCCATCGGAGACAACGCCAGGGAGTTGAAGAACAAGATCGAATACTTCATTGTTTTGAGTAATGAGCGACTGGCTCATCACCTGTAACCCACCGGCGGACTCTTGGTTAGCGGCTACGGATGTGCTTGCTGCTGTCGAGATTCCCAGCGTCAGTAAGAATGCGCCCAAAAATCGATGGAATTTCATGTCTCCGCGTTCCATTTCAATACTGCAAGTCCATCACTCTTTTTGTTGAACCCCATGGATTCATAAAGTTTTTGTGCTCCGATATTTCCGATTTGGGTGTTGACGAGAAGTTCGTTAACAAACCATCGTTTGGACCATTGGAGCGCATCGGCGACTAATGAGCGCCCGAGGCCTGTTCGTTGATAACGAGGATCAACTGCGAGTCGTTGCAGAAAGGCAGTGCGCCCTGAACGACCGGTGATTGCGAACCCAGAGATTTCATTGTCGGCATCAACCCGGATCCTGGAAGTTGGGGTTGCTTTAATTGCTTCTAGGAGCGCGGGCTTATCGAACCTCCAGAATTCTGAAAACGCGGTTGCGTCAATTTCCAACATTTGGTTCCAGTCGGAGCGACGACCTTTGCGCGTCTTTTTCACAGGAGCGTTAAGTGGTGTCGAAAAATCATGGCCTAACAGCAACAGTTCTTCATGAATGACAAAACTCAATTCCTCAAAGAAAACTTGTTCTCGAGGACGTAGAGCTGAGGTAAAGACCTGGTTGACTCCATTTCTTTGGAGCGTTCTTAAGAGATCTAGAAGGGCTGTCTTCTGGAGCTTTGGGGTTGGGACTAATGGAGTTATATGCGCGACGCGTCCATTATTCGCAGATATACGAACCCTCAAGCCTGAGAAATAATTGTGTGATGAACGGTCTAGTGACACGGACCCCTCCCACTAATGAAGTTATAGGGGGGATTCAGCTACTAGCAGTCGCGTCTTTAGCTGGCTAGGCGCGTTTCGACTTCTTCTAACGCTTGATCTTCAGATACATCCATGCTGATTGAAAGCTCTGAGATCAGAATCTGACGAGATTTGTCCAACATTGATTTTTCGCCCGCTGACAATCCCTTCGCAGATTCCCTTAACGCAAGATTGCGGACAACTTCCGCAACCTGATAGATGTCGCCCGATTTCAGTTTCTCTTGATGATTTTTAAACCGGCGACTCCAGTTAGCAGGCTCGCGAATGTCTTTTTTCGCAAGTAACTCAAAGAGATCTTCAACATCGTCCTCGTCGATCGGCGGACGCATCCCTACTGAGTCAGCCATATCAGCCGGCACAGAGAGAGTTAGGTCTCCGTGTGCTGTTTCGAGAATCAAATACTCCCGTTCTTCGCCAAAGGCTTTTCGCTTCTCCCTAGCGGTGATTAACGCTGCACCATGATGCGGGTATATCACCCGGTCGCCGAGGTCGAATTTCATTCCCACTCCATCAAACTTTGATATCCGGCACCGATGCGGAATCTGGGCTTCTAAGGTTGCCAGGACTAGGACAAATCTCCAACCAGTTTCGGCAAGATATCTGCATACGATTTTGGAATCGGTGATAAATCAGTCTGGGTTGCTCTTCAGGCGAAGCTACGGTTTCTTTGCATGGACGGCATCGCCCAATCCGATCGGGATGACCTTGATCAGCGCGTTGGGGAGCTGGCTAATCTCTTTCTTTCATCGGGGTTTCGTTTTTTCCTTGTTGGAGGCGTTGTAAGAGACCTCTTTCTGGGAAAACGCAGTGAAGATATAGATATAACAACCAACGCCTCCCCTGAGGAGTCGAACGAAGTGTTGCAAAGTTGGGCCGACGTGGTCTGGCGACAGGGTGAGAGATTTGGAACGATTGGAGCGCGTAAAGGTGACCTCATTGTCGAGGTAACCACGCACCGTTCCGAAAATTATGTAGACACATCGCGCAAACCTCAGGTCGTATTCTCAAACTCAGTTCTTGATGATCTCAAGCGTCGAGATTTCACCATTAACGCGATAGCGATTGAACTGCCCACTTGGGATTTGGTCGATCCATTCGACGGTAGAGGTGATTTAGCTCGCCAGGTGTTGTGCACCCCTTTAGGTCCCGAGACGGCCTTTTCAGAAGACCCACTGAGGATGCTAAGAGCAGCACGATTTGTTTCCAGGTATTCACTTAGTACTGAGGAAGAACTCGAAAACGCGATTCTCGATATGGCCCCGCGGATAGGGATTGTTTCGAAAGAACGCATTAGTGATGAAATGGCAAAGTTTTTATTAGTTGATCAACCAGGTGAAGGACTGGCATTACTTCAGCGCACAGGTTTGCTCAGCGAAATTATTCCTTCTCTGAAACGAACAGGGGGGATTGAACCAGAGGCGCTTGATCGCATCGAAAGCGAAATTCACCTCCGTTGGGCCGCTTTACTTTGGCCGCTCACGCAAGACGAACATCAGGCGCGACAACTCCTCAAAGAACTAAGAATTTCTAAAGCGCTGTCTTCGCGTATTGGGGCAATTATCGACGCAGCTAGCGAATTATCGATGGTCAGAAATAGGCAGGCTTCCACGCTTCGCCGTCTTTTGTATGTAACTCATCCAAATATGGACTCTGCCTTGGCTGTTCTCAGCGCCCATCAGCAAATGCCTGATCCTGAAATTCTTGAAGCTCTTCGCAAACTGGAGGAAGAAGAAGGGTCAGGAGATTTTGTGCTGCCTCTCGATGGATTTGAGGTAGCAGAGTTGATTGGAGAAGAAGGTCCCTTGGTTGGAAGCATGCTGCGGCTCCTACTTGAACACCGAATTGAACAGGGTCCCTTGTCGAAAGACAAAGCGAGGAAACTCGTTTTGGACTGGAAAACAAAGCAAGGGTGATGACTACGCTGTTCTCGTGCAATTCCATCCGGGTCTAGCAAGTAAGGACGAAGTACAAGGTCCAGCCGAAATTGATTATCGACTGCAACGCCGTCGGTTACTGCGAGATATTGAACACGGAAATGTGGATCGCGAAGAGGCTTGTGAAATCCACCCTGAGTTATTGAGGGTTGCGCGTAATGCCGCTCCTTCTATCAATGAGCTATGCCCTTTGTGTCACGACGAGGAATTACGGATTGTCGCATATGTCTTTGGGCCTCGGTTGGGCCCGGGCGGCAAGTGTGTGATCTCAGATGAAGAATTACAAAAAATCGCACAGCGCAAAGGAAGATTTACTTCATATGAAGTAGAGGTTTGTTCCGCATGTGGGTGGAACCATCTTCGGCGTCGTTACCCGCTGGATTAGCCATCGATTAGACGGTTCAGCAAACTTGAACTTCCTCGGTACTCTCCCTAAGTAGGGCCGATCTCTTGATAGTCCTACGGCAGTTTGCCAAAGCGATATGACGGATCCAGTTGTACCTGACATCGAGAAGCCGAATAATCCCATATGGCCGGCCGCGCTTTATGTCGTGTTAGTTGGCGTAATTTTTGGGTTCGGTATCTTGATGCGAACATTGGGCACAGAACCAGTGCAGCGTTACGTGAAGCCAGATAGTGACACTCTGGTATTCGACCGGTTCGGCGTCGAAATGGGGCGATTCCACCTAGAGCCCAACCGGATTCCCGTGACGCTGGAACAAATGTCTCCAATTCTCGTAGACGCGATTCTGGTTGCCCTAGACCCGCTTTATCTAAATACGGAAAAGACTGCTACATGGCCCTTAGTGGTTTCCGCGCTGAATGGAAACTTCCTATCTGCGACACCTTCAGTCACGCAGTTATATGTGAGATTGCATCATGGCGTGCCAAGCACGCGGCTCGCAGCGCTGAGAGAAATTTCGAGTGTTGTTTATCTTGAGCGGACCTATCCCAAAGAAGCAATATTTGAGGAGTACCTCTCAGCGATCCCGCTAGGCAGGAGCAGCTACGGCGTTGAAGCCGCGTCGCTTGCTTGGTATGGCCGTAAATCCGGAGAGCTAGAAATTGCGCAAGCAGCGCATCTTGCTTCTCTGGCCGCTAGCACTTCGGATCGAAACGAAATTTTAGACACCCTGAGAGCATCGGGGTCAATCACAAATGACGAACTGGCTAGGCAACGACAAATATCTTTGCCCGATCTAGTCAAGCCGGCGGGTGATTCAAATCCGCAACACCAAATGGCTAGTGGCATCGGCTTGAAAACTCCCTTGGAACGCATCTATCTGGCGTTAATTGAACGGTATGGGCAAGATGCTGTGGTTCAAGGCAGCCTTGAAACGAGGTCAACAATTGACCTTGCGCTTCAAACTCGGATCGCAGAGATAGTGCAAGAATTTGAGGTCGGTACGGAGGTTCAAGACATAGCGCTAGTAGTTCTAGATGATCGCAATCAGTTACGCGCTGCTTACGCTTCGCAGGAGTCGTTATTCGAACGAGACCTCTCTGACGCCCGAACGGTTGATCAGCTTATGGGACAACCTATTGAGCGCAGCTTTTTCGGTTTACTCGATGAGATCACCGTTCTTCGACTTGGCGAACTTCATTCAATACTGGGTCGTAATGGTCGTAGCTACGACACAGAGGTGCTGCTCGAAACACGTGATCAATTAGGCCAGACAATCGATTTATTTGGTCACCATATTCGTTTGAAACTAAATGACGAAAGTGTGTCCCGAATGAACGACCAACTCAGCAACTTCCGTTTTAGAGGACCTCATTTAGCTGCGACTAATAACGAAATTGAGGTGAAAGGTAACTTAGGCGTGGATTCACAACACCAGATCGCTTGGTTCGGTGGAACTAGTTCCCGCTTTACGGTTTCGTTGTGGTTCACTTCACAAATCGACTCTCTTGATGGGATCAAACAAGAACCCCAAAGCGGGTCATCTCTTAGGCGAGAAGCAGAAAGACTGGCCCGTCGGATCTTCAGTGCGGCCCATAAATAGGTATAGACCTCAACCTTCTATCTCATCTCGGTGGGTTTCGAGCATTTAGGCAATACCGTGGTGACCCAATAAGGCCGACGTTGTTATGCAACGTTCTCCTTTAACTGAAAAATTTAAGAACCCCTGCCCCATATGGGGCCCCGAGTACCGGGTCCGAAGGAGGAAATAGCGTGCGCGCATATGAGCTCATGGTTATCCATGACGGAGAACTTGATGATGTTCAAGTTCAAGAAGAACTGAAGGATTTGCGCAGTCGCATTGAAGAGATCGGCACTGTCGCTGATTTCGATTTTTGGGGTCGCCGCCGGTTTGCGTATGAAATCGACCATAAAACCGAGGGGTACTATTCAGTCATTGAATTAACAGCTGAAGGTGGGGCGATGGACCCAGTCGAACGAGCATTGCGAATAGCAGACAATGTTGTCCGACATAAACTCATCCGTTTACCTGAAGATGAAGCCACTCGGCGGGGTTTGCTGACGAGCGGCGCCGACTGAGGATGGGAGATATAAATGGCCTTCGATAACAACGTGGTACTTGTTGGGAATGTAACTCGTGACCCGGAACTCCGCTTTACCCAAGGGGGTGCAGCGGTTTGTAGTTTCGGTCTGGCTTGGAACCAACGATCTCAACAAGGCGAAGACAAAGCCCATTTTTTTGATATCTCGTGTTGGCGCGACCTCGCAGAAAATGTGGCTGAGTCCGTAACTCGTGGAATGAGAGTCGTTGTATATGGTCGCCTGGACTACCGAACTTGGGAAGGGCAAAACGGGGAGAATAGATCGGCAGTTCAAATTGTCGCTGATGAAGTAAGCCCAAGTATCAAGTGGGCAACTGCCCAAGTAAGTAAAAACGAACGCGGGGGAGGGGGCTCACCCCAACCCAACCAATCCAATCAACCCAATGCAGGCTCTGACTTTGGAGCAGGCTATGAAATTCCCGATGAGGAGCCCTTCTAATGGCCGGTAAGAAAAAACAACCCCGGATGAGCGCAAAGGATCTAAGAAAGCCGCGGAAGAAAAAGGTCAGCCCGATCGTTAAAGACAAAATTGAGTACGTTGATTACAAGGACGTCAACTTGTTGCGAGCTTTTATCTCAGACCGAGCAAAAATTCGAGGACAACGAGTCTCAGGTAATAACCGCCAGCAACAACGTGAGGTCGCGAAAGCGATCAAAGTTGCCCGGGAAATGGCACTGATCCCTTACGCGCAGAGAGTCGTGACACAACGAAAAGGTGACCGACGACGTGGCCGCTCAGACCGTGATGATGCACGTTACGAAGACCGTGATGACGCGCGCTATGAAGATATGACGGACGACGCTCAACTTGAGATGCAAGAACATGAGTATTCAGAACCGTCAGAAACGGACGATGTCGCTGCAGTTGACGACGCCATGGAAGAGGTGACGACCGAATGAAAGTTATCCTCCGCTCCAACGTAGAAGGCGTTGGTAATACGGGTGACGTAGTAGAAGTTGCTAATGGGTACGCTCAGAACTTCTTAATGCCCAAAGGGCTGGCTATGCGAGCGACAGAAGGCGCTGTTAGCCAGGCTGCCGCTATGAAGCGTTCTCGTGATCTGCAGGATCTCAAACAAAGAGAAGTAGCAGAAGAAGCAGCTCAACGTCTTGAAGCCGTAGCAATTTCCATNCAAGCCCGCGTTGGCCAAGATGACCAGTTGTATGGATCGGTGACCACTAGCGACATCGCAGAAGCGGTACAGGCTCAAACAGGGATTGAGTTAGACCGTAGGAACATGTCACTTGAAGAACCAATCCGGCAGGTAGGAACGCATCAAGTTGAGATGCGNCTTCACCCTGAAGTGCGGGCACAATTGACCGTCGAGGTCGCTTCCGTCGAATAAGGACACACAAGTTTTCGCAAACTTTGTTCTCCAAAGGGAACTATGGCGCTGGATCAAGCGATTGAAGTCTTAGACCCTAAGTTTNACGGCCTAGTAATCCACAACGNTCATCTCGAATGTTTGTGGACAGGTGCTCGATGGATGGAAGGTCCGGTTTATGTTCCAAGCGCGCGACACCTTATCTTCTCCGATATCCCAAACGATCGAACACTCAGATTTGATGAACGGACGGGAAGCGTTGATGTTTTTGAGNAACCATCGTTTAATGCCAACGGTCATTGCCTTGATTTCCAAGGTCGAATAGTTACTGCNGAGCATCGCAGTCGAGCAGTCACCCGAATTGGTCATGATGGCTTGCGCGAAATACTTGTAGACCGGTATCAAGGACGGCGCCTGAACTCACCTAATGATGTTGTTGTGAGATCTGACGAAAGTATTTGGTTCACTGATCCAACATATGGCATTGACAGTGATTATGAAGGGGACATTGCCGAGTCNGAGATTGGCGAATGTTTTGTATATCGGTTGGATCCCGACGGCACTATGGATGCAGTAATCAGGGATATGACCCGGCCCAATGGTTTAGCATTTTCGCCAGATGAGACAACCCTCTATGTAGCAGATACAGGAAGCTCTCACGTCGGTTCGAAATGCCCCCCCGATATCCGTGCCTATCAGGTCTCAGATGATGGGAACCTCATATCTGACTCCTATTCAATCTTTGCCACCTGCACCAGTGGAGTCTTTGACGGATTTCGAGTTGATAGTCAAGGAAACCTATGGACGTCAGCTGGCGACGGCGTGCACTGCTACTCGAGTGACGGATCCTTAATTGGAAAAATTCGGATTCCAGAAGTGGTGTCNAACGTTGAATTCGGNGGACTTAAACGAAATCGCCTTTATATATGTGCTACGACAAGTCTCTATTCGATGTATCTGAACACCCGACCTGTCCGATGAGAGACACGTTGCGCTGAACGCAATAGTGGTTCTGCGCGATGCTGTAAGCGGAGAAAGATTATGACAACTGTTATCCCAGCACCCGATGCAAACAACGAGTGGCGCCTTTCCACCCCCGGATCAGTGGATTGGGAACGCTCACCTCGTCCAGACGCGGCAGACAAATATTTCATGGTCTCAACAGACGGCCACGCGCAGGAACCAAAAGATTTATGGGCGACTCGCATGGACGACCAATATCAAGACCGTCTGCCCGGTGTGATTATTGGGATGAAAGGCCAGAAATTTCAAAAAACTGAAGGTTTTCGAAATCCGCTCAAACTCAATGACATCAAGTTTGAAGGACAAGATCTTTTGCGCAATAAGGCTGGTTACACACCAGAAGGTCGATTGGCAGACCTTGCCGCAGATGGCACCGACGCAGAAATTATTTTCCCCAACAAGGGTTTGACAATGTGGGCAACCAGCGACCCAGATTTCAGTCACGCGATGTGCAGCGTCTACAACGACTGGGCTTGGGAAACTTTTGGTCCCCACGGGGATCAGTTGATTCCGATGGCATGCATTGCACCGGCGGCTCTTGAAGACGCTATTGCTGAAATTCAACGTTGCGCAGAACTCGGATTCAAAGGGTTACAACTTCCAAGTAAACCGATATGGGGACCTCCTGACCACGAAGCTCTGAACTACAACCTCAAAGAATTCGATCCCTTATGGGCTGCAATATGTGAAGTTGATTTACCCGTGACTTTCCACATCTCTACTGGTAGAGACCCTCGAACATCTCGCAGCCGTGGTGGAGCAGTGATCAATTACGCGGTGCACTCACTCGCACAAAATATTGAGCCAATCGCTAATCTCTGTGCTTCCGGTGTCGCAGAACAATTTCCAAATTTACGATTTGGCAGTGTAGAGGCAGGCATCGGATGGGTCCCCTGGGCAATACAGGCCATGG
Organism: Actinomycetota bacterium; assembly: GCA_002724355.1. Classification (GTDB taxonomy): domain Bacteria; phylum Actinomycetota; class Acidimicrobiia; order Acidimicrobiales; family Poriferisodalaceae; genus UBA6944. Next base: position 21,863 of record PBOM01000011.1, read on the forward strand.
ACGAGGCCTACCTGAAACATCATTGGGCGGTCCGACCCAAACTTGACTTGTTGCCNAGCGAATACTTTAAACGCCAAGGATTCGCGACCTTTCAAGAAGACGCTGCGGGGCTTGATCTAGCTCTGCGACATGACTTGGTCCAAAACTTCATGTGGGCCAATGACTACCCTCACCATGAAGGTTCATGGCCTCATTCGGCGGAGGCCATCGAACGGACCATGGGTGAATTAGATGATCTGAGTCGAGCAAGAATTCTGGGATTGAATGCAGCGGAAGTATTCAAAATCCCAATTCCGGAGCGTTACCTAAACTTTGACGATGCAAAAACATCTGCTGAAAAGATTTCTTGAGTAAGACCGTTTGTGTTTAGTTTCACTGCTCGCGCGAATTTGTAGATGATGAGAATCTGAAGACCACTCGGTGTGGTTTGTCACATATCTGTCATCTTTTGTGGATAACTNAGGGGGTTATCCACAGAAAAAGGNTACTAAATCCCCAATGTCCGCCCCTAGTTCTACACATGAGAAGTCTGACAAGCTGACGCCAATGACTAACGACCCGTCTTTTACCCCACCTCCGTCAAANTCGAACACTCGCGTCCCACCGCATAACTCGGACGCTGAAGCGTCACTGCTNGGGGCGATGTTGTTATCACGAGATGCAATAGGCCCAGCGGTGGAAACACTGAGCGCTGATCAATTCTATGTCCCAGCGCATGGCTACATCTTCGATGCGATTGCTTCGTTGTATGGAGCTGGCGAACCTGCTGACCCAGTGACTGTCGCCGAAGAACTGACNCGATCTGGCCTACTGGATCAAATCGGAGGGCCGCAACGACTTTTGGAGCTGCAGACCGGAACGCCAGCCTCATCAAACGCCGCGCGTTACGCACGAATTGTCGAAGAACATGCATTGCTGAGACGACTGATCGGTGTCGCCGGAGACATCGTTGAATTGGGTTATAGCCATCCTGAAGACGTGGTCAAAACAGTTGACGAAGCCGAAGCGATGATGTTCCAGATCGCTGAACGACGAGTGGTCGATAGTACAAAGCCAATTCGAGAGTTACTTGACGCCAACCTTGATCGATTAGAGGAACTCTATGAACAAGGCAACGCCATCACTGGGTTACCGACTGGATATGTCGACTTTGACGAATTGTTGTCTGGNCTACAACCGAGCAACTTAGTGATTGTTGGTGCCCGGCCCTCAATGGGCAAAACTGCCTTTGGTCTAGGAATGGCAGCGAGCGCAGCACTCGAAGCCCAACGCCCCGTCTTATTTTTCTCACTTGAGATGGGCCACCTTGAACTAACACAACGCTTGCTTTGTTCCGATGCCAGAGTCGATTCACAACGAATGAGGAATGGGAACTTATCTGAAGACGACTGGCCGAAGATCACTCGTGCTGTTGGCAAGTTGGGCGAAGCTCCTATCTGGATTGATGACAATCCGAATCTCACAGTGATGGAAATCCGAGCGAAAGCAAGAAGACTCAAGAGTCGACTTGGTGATCTGGGTCTGATCGTCGTCGACTACCTGCAACTAATGAGTGGCCGGGGGAATGCAGAAAATCGACAAGTTGAAGTATCGGAAATGTCTCGCGGTCTTAAGATCCTCGCCCGTGAACTTGAAACTCCAATCGTTGCCCTGTCACAACTGAGCCGCGGATTGGAATCTCGAACCGATAAACGACCCATGCTTGCTGACCTGCGAGAATCCGGATCAATAGAACAAGACGCGGATGTCGTGGCTTTCATCTACCGCGACGAGGTGTACAACCCGGAATCGCCAGACATTGGCTCCGCAGAAATCATTGTCGCCAAGCACAGGAATGGCCCGACGGGCACGGTTCGTCTTGCGTGGCTTAGCAACTACACAAGGTTCGCAAATATGAGTCGGTATCAAGATCAGACGCAATCGTAGACAGCATGTTTCTAGGCCCTGACTTAATCCCATTTTTGTTGNTAGCCCTCGGCGCAGCTCTCGTTGTTGGTAACGGCTTAGCCATGATCAAACCGCGCGTGGAACCACGGACAGAGAACGAACTAAATCGTGCTCCGATCGGCCGCAGCCTTTTAATGGTTGCGATTGGGATGATCGTTTCTATTTGGGCCCTAGCGACGCTTGTCGGCTGACTGAGTTTTGGAGCGGGTGACGGGAATCGAACCCGCGTTCTCAGCTTGGGAAGCTGACGTTCTGCCATTGAACTACACCCGCGAAATGATTGCGNTCAGTACTCNCTGAGTCTAACGACGACCCTNGTCCTGGATTTGTTGTCGGATTAAAGGTCTGGTTTCGAGGTAATTCGTATCTCTCGGTGACGCTAGGATTCGATCCTTATGATTCTCTCGGACCGAACAATCCGTGAACTCTTGGCAGAGGGCCAGATTGTCATTGATCCACTGGACCCTGAGGACATACAACCATCATCGGTTGATCTTCATCTTGATGACCGTTTTCGTGTTTTTTTGAATCACACCCAAAGAGTCATCGATGTTAAGCAAGATCAAACCGACCTCACAGAAGAAGTCAAAGTGGATAGCGGGGATGCCTTTGTTTTACATCCCGGAGAATTTGCGCTTGGCTCAACGCTTGAGCGAGTAGCAATTCCCGATGATCTAGTAGGACGGATTGAAGGAAAGTCTTCGCTAGGCCGACTGGGTTTACTGATCCACACAACAGCCGGATTTGTTGACGCTGGTTGGGACGGCCACTTAACTCTGGAGCTTTCGAATGTGGCGAACCTTCCCATAACGCTTTACCCGGGAATGAAAATTGGCCAAATTAGTTTCATTCAAATGACCACACCCGCTGATGTGCCATATGGAGCGTCGTCCTTAGGCTCCAAGTACCGAGGTCAGCGCGGCCCTACTCCTAGCCGATTTCACGAAAATTTTGAATAGCGGCCTAGCTGCCTTCTGCTGATTCACTTTGTGATGCCTCTAACGCTTCCACTAGGTGAATCGAAATATCAGCAACTTTGACTTGGTCTTCTTCGATGCCTTGTCCTTTTACTCCATCATCGATCATCACGTAACAGAACGGGCAGGCGGTGGCGATTCGACTTGCGCCAGTGTTGATGAGTTCCTCGGAACGCTCGTCGTTGACTTTTGTCCCGATAGTTTCTTCCATCCACATGCGGGCACCACCAGCTCCGCAGCACATTCCCTTAGTTCCGTTCCTTGGAGCTTCAACTATCTCTACCCCACTTAGGGTCCCAATCACATTTCTGGGCGACATGTAGACGTCATTGTGTCGGCCCAAATAACAGGAGTCGTGGTACACGATCCGTTCATCTAATTTCGCCTCGCTGAGATCAAGTGCCCCAGANTCAANCAATTCTTCGAGGAATTGGGTGTGGTGTAGCACCTCCCAATTTCCACCATATTGGGGGTATTCGTTCTTCAAGGTGTTGAAGCAGTGGGGGCACTGCGTGACAATCTTTCTTACTCCCATCTCGTTGAGGTTGTTTACATTTTCGCTCGCGAGCATTTGGAATAGGTATTCATTTCCGGAGCGCCGAGCACTATCTCCTGTGCACATTTCCGAGGGACCGAGAATGGCAAAATCGACACCCGCTCGTTGAAGTAATTTCGCTGTCGCTTCAGACACTTTTTGGTTTTTGTCATCAAATGATCCAGCGCAGCCAACCCAATACAANTACTCGTGATCAAATGGATCNGAAGGATCGACGATCTGTACGTCGATGTCAGCAGCCCAGTCTGCTCGCTCGCCGTTATTCATATTCCAAGGGTTAGCGTTATTTTCCATTCCCCTGAAAGCACCACCTAGNTCACCAGGAAAGTCGCTTTCCATCAGGGTGAGGTATCTCCGCATGTCGAGAATCTTGTCGAGAATTTCAATATTGACCGGACAATTCTCATCGCAAGCGCGACAGCTCGTACACGCCCAAATTTCGTCCCCGCTAATTCGCTCGAACAGGCTGTTGGCTTCAACCTTGATTTCAGTGTCTGTGCCGATAGGAGGAGATACCTGGCCGTGCTCGCCGGTTGCCGCCATCACTTCGCCTGTTTTCAGGACTATTTCTCTGGGGTCGAGAGGTTTGCCAGTCGCGTGAGCTGGACACACGGCGGTACAGCGACCACACATAGTGCAACTATCGGTATCTAATAATTGTTTCCAGGTGAAGTCCTCAACGACAGAAGCGCCAATAGTTTCTATGTCTTCGGCTTCCATCAGATCCGGTAAAGCCCTCATAGCTCCTTTCGGACGTTCTCGATCCTTCAAATACATGTTCAGGGGAGAAGTGAACATATGGCGAAGCATCGTGACTGGAAGCATCACCAGAAAAGCCATNAAGCATATGACGTGAGCGATCCACATCGCCTGGTGCCAACCGGCAACCGCGCCGACTTGATCTACAAGGGCCGAAAGTGGGTAGCCAATGAATGACCATTGTTCGTATGTTGGCCGGCCTTCCACAGCTATACGGAAGGCTTCTGCTGCAAAGCCGGTTAACCCTAGGCCTAGTAGTACTGCCAAAATCAAAGCATGCTCTGGTCGGGTTTTTATCTTGATGCGATAGGGCTTTTGTATGTAACGGCGAACAATCGACCAGGCCATACCGACCGTGAATGCAAGCCCCGCTAAGTCCCCAACGAAACTAAACCCTTGGTAAGTTCCGCCATGTAAGAACTTCAAACGTTCGGGTAACTGGTGGTCGATTTCTAGAGTGGTGGTAACCGCCAATAGCACGAGGAATCCGTAATANAGAAGAGCATGCATTACCCCTGCAGCAGGATCTCTTAATAGGGTCTGCATCATCACACCAGATCGGTAATCGCGGACTCGCTTTTTGGCGTTCGAACTTGTAGTTGCCCGCCGGTCCGGAGCACCGCGTTCCCAATTCTTCACTCGTTGAGCGAAGTTCCATGCCCCGAAAACTATGAGGATTGGCGTAATTACATAAAACGCTAGTTTCAGAGCTCCGGGAATGTTGCCGAATACTTCGCGATGAACTTCGTTGTCNTTGTGGAACCCGAAAACTGTCGCGGCGATTCCAGAAATTGCCGTTACCGACGCGAACGCAACTCCAACTGCGAGCGCGAGGTGATGCGGCTTTACTCGTGCTTTCACGTAGGTCAAGTTACCGGACGCTCAACGAATGAACAGGCTAGAGCGCTGTGAAAATGGCTTCACCCTAGGCAATAGGCACTTTTACTTAAGAACGGCACGACACTTTCCGCTGTGTCCGTTCGCTTTGTACATCCCATCTTTGCAACTCTGACGCTGGCTGTGTTCTTTGTTACGTGACAAGGTGGGTAGGCAGAAACCGATTACGGAGGTCTCGCATGGTGCGTTTGGTAACAGCAGTAATTAAGCCGCATCGGCTTGAAGCAGTAGTCGAAGCTTTGCAGGACACAAATGTTCAAGGTTTAACNGCCTCAGAGGTGCGGGGGTTCGGTCGCCAAGGTGGACACACCGAGACTTATCGAGGCACGGAATATCACGTTGATTTCATTCCTAAAGTCAGAGTCGANATCTTGGTTGATGCGGCTGATACGGATCGAGTGGTGGACTGCCTAGTGGAGGCAGCTCGAACCGAAAAGATTGGCGATGGGAAAGTGTGGGTCACGGAGGTAGAGAGCNTCACTCGCATACGCACAGGTGAACGAGGCGTTGACGCCCTTTGACGTGTGCGTCACTTGCTGAATTCAGCGCAAATAGCGTTCCGAGACGTCTACCGATTCGAGCGGTGTAAGAGTTGAATCCAGCTCGTAGACGATGGGGGCACCAGTCGGAATGTCGAGATCCAGAATGTCATGATCTGATATACCGTCGAGATGTTTAACCAATGCTCTGAGACTGTTGCCGTGAGCTGCTACAAGAACCGTGCCATTAGCGACTAAGTCCTCACTGAGAGGACCCTCCCAATAAGGGATCAGGCGATCCACTACATCAGCTAGACATTCGCTATTTGGAAGCTGTTCTTTTGGAACTGACTGATATCGAAGGTCGTAGTTGGGGTTATGCGGATGATCCGCGGGCATCGCTGGGGGACGCGTCGAATAACTTCTTCGCCACTCATGAACCTTGTCTTGTCCGTGAAGGTCAATGGTCTCTTGTTTGTTCAGCCCGGTGAGGCCCCCGTAATGACGCTCGTTCAGACGCCAATGCCTCCGGACAGGAATCCATAAACGATCGCATTCCGTAAGCGCCAAATTGGCTGTGAGAATCGCTCGTGTTTGCAGAGATGTATGAACAACGTCGGGAAACAACCCAGCTGAAAACAACAGCTTCCCTGCGTTTTCGGCTTCTTCAGTGCCTTTTTCGGTCAGGCTGACGTCGTACCAGCCCGTGAACCGGTTCTCGAGATTCCACTGACTTTCGCCGTGTCTCAGAAGGATTAGCTGGATGGTCCCGTTACCCATAATTTGCACCTTAGCCGGACACTTTTAGGGGATAACTCAAATTAAATTCGATATCAAAGTTGTAAATACCACACTCAACTTTTATGATGGTTANCCCTCGGAGGATCAAACGCCTGNAATATAGCGGAATCTGACCACACGAGGCACAACCTGACCGAATCCAATAGCAGGAGATAATCAATGCCCAAGGCAGTTGGTATAGACCTAGGAACAACGAACTCGGTTGTTTCAGCAATGGAAGGTGGCGAACCCACTGTTATCGCAAACGCTGAAGGAGACCGAACAACCCCGTCAATAGTTGGATTTTCCAAGAACGGCGAAGTGCTTACCGGTGAAGTCGCTAAGCGACAGGCGGTAACTAACCCGGATCGAACCTTGGCTTCCGTGAAAAGACATGTCGGCACGAATTGGACCGTAGAGATCGACGATAAGTCCTACACNCCNCAGGAAATAGCTGCCCGAGTGCTCCAGAAGTTAAAAANAGACGCAGAGCAATATCTAGGCGACCAAGTCACCGAAGCAGTTATAACAGTCCCAGCATATTTCGATGACGCGCAACGAACCGCCACAAAAGAAGCTGGACAAATTGCGGGTCTCGAAGTTCTCCGAATAATTAATGAACCAACTGCTGCCGCTTTGGCGTATGGCTTGGATCGCGAAGCAGAGGACCAGACCATCTTGGTCTTTGACCTTGGCGGCGGCACTTTTGATGTCTCGGTCTTAGAAATCGGCGATGGTGTTTTTGANGTCAAGTCCACCGCTGGTGACACTCAACTTGGCGGTGATGACTGGGATGAGAGAGTAATTGACTGGCTCGCGGATTCTTTCAAAGGCGACCATGGCGTCGATCTCAAAGCTGACCCGATGGCTCTCCAACGGCTCAAGGAAGCCGGTGAGCAAGCCAAGAAAGATTTGTCTTCGAAGCAGACAACACAAATCAATCTTCCGTTTATTACTGCTACTGATAGCGGGCCTCTGCATCTTGATTACGAGTTAAGTAGAGCTAAGTTCCAAGAGATCACGGCAGATCTCGTAGACCGCTGTCGAGCGCCGTTTAAGCAGGCGATAGANGATGCAAATTTGACGTCAAGCGATATTGATCACGTNATAATGGTCGGCGGTTCCACCCGCATGCCAGCAGTTCAAGAACTCGTTGTGGCAATTGCAGGCAAAGAACCCCATAAAGGCGTGAACCCAGACGAAGTAGTNGCGGTAGGTGCCGCCATCCAAGCTGGTGTCTTGAAAGGAGATGTCAAAGATGTTCTCCTTCTAGATGTCACTCCGCTGAGTCTTGGCATCGAGACCAAAGGTGGTGTCATGACGAAGCTAATTGAGCGGAACACAACGATTCCCACAAAGCGCACTGAAGTCTTTACTACAGCTGATGACATGCAGCCTTCAGTTGAAATACATGTTCTGCAGGGAGAACGCGAAATGGCGTCGGGTAATAAAACCCTAGGAAAATTCCAACTCGTCGATCTTCCGCCTGCGCCACGCGGTGTCCCACAGATTGAAGTGACCTTCGATATCGATGCCAATGGAATTGTGAATGTCTCAGCAAAAGATCGAGCGACTGATAAAGAACAATCGATCACCATCAGTGGTCAGTCGAACTTAAGTGACGACGACATTGACCAAATGGTCAAAGACGCAGAGTCTCACGCAGAAGAAGACCGTCAGCGCCGCGAGGCAGCTGAGGTTCGTAACAATGCCGACGCGTTGGTTTACCAAATCGAGAAACTGTTGTCNGACCAAGCAGAACAAGTAGCAGATGAAGACAAAGCTGAGGTTGAGGGCGCTCTAGCGGGTCTCAAAGAGGCACTGGAGAACGAAAACGAGGATGTAGAAGCAATTCGTGCAGCTTCTGAACAACTGACAAACGTCAGTCAGGCGTTCAGCCAAAAACTCTACGAATCTGCGGCACAACAAGCTGGTGATGCATCCCCCGATCAATCCGGAGATGCTGAGGACGTAGTCGACGCCGAAATCGTTGATGAAGAACAGTGAGCGACGAAGAGATCGGCCAGCCCGAACAAGAAGCGCTTCAACTCGATGTAGATGAACAAGATCCCGAGTCAGGGGATACCAACGAAGAAGAATCCGACGGTCCTCCGGCTAATCCTCTTTCGGTTGAAGACTTACTTGAATCGCTAGAGATGGTTACAGCTGAGCGCGACGATTTTCGTGACTCGCTTCAACGNCTTCAAGCAGACTTCGAAAACTTCCGTCGTCGCAGTGCAAACGAAGTCGATCAACGAATCTCCCAAGGAGTTTCCCGGCTAGCGGAAGCTTTGCTGCCCGTCCTGGACGCATGCGACGCAGCCTCTGAACAAGGTCTTGAAGAAGTAGCGCCTATCCGAAATGCGCTCGAGTCCGTCCTAGCAAACAACGGCTTGACCCGCATCGAAGCTTTAGGAGTTCCATTCGATCCACAGCTACATGAGGCCATGTCTTTTGAGACCGGGGAAACCGATGATCAGATAGTGNTTGAGGAACTCCGCGCCGGTTACCGCTGGGGTGAGTCGANTCTTCGTCCCTCGATGGTCAAGGTGAGTGGTGGCTAGCNCATAGTTGTCGTAGGGAGGTGNATGATGGCAGTTCAGCGAGAGTGGTTTGAAAAGGATTACTACGCGGTTCTTGGGGTCCCATCAAGCGCTTCGGCGAAAGAGATAACTAAGGCGTATAGAAAACTCGCTCGGTCCCATCATCCAGACGCGAAGGGTGGCAACGAAGATCGCTTCAAAGAGGTCTCAGCTGCGTATGACGTTTTAGGTGATGAGACAAAGCGCAATGAATATGACGAAGCGCGACGCCTAGGACCATCAGCTATGGGCGGTTTTGCTTCCGGCCAAGATGGCTTCAACGTTCACTTTGAAGACTTTGACGATCTTGGGGGAATGTTTGGGAATCTCTTCGGTAGAGGGCAACGCGGGCCTGTACCTATGCGAGGCGTAGATCATGAAACTCGCATACATCTGGGGTTCCGAGATGCAATTGATGGTGTCACCACCAATGTGACGTTTGGTGGGTCGGCTACCGGTGGTCGCTCCCAAGCGAAGGTCAAAATCCCGCCAGGTGTCGACAATGGTCAACGAATTCGTCTAGCTGGGAAAGGTGGAGCTGGTCGCAACGGAGGCCCGAATGGTGATCTATATGTTGTGGTCGAAGTGGCCCCTGACTCAATGTTCGGTCGAAAAGGTCAACATTTAACGTTGCTGATCCCAGTGACTTTTCCTGAAGCTGCCCTCGGCTCTGAAATTAAGATCCCTACGTACGATCATTCGACAGTGACGTTAAAGATCCCGGGGGGTACGAAATCAGGAACAACGTTTCGGGTGAAGGGCAGAGGTGTTCAAACTCCGAAAGCGAAAGGTGATTTGCTTGTTACGGTCGAAATTGTGGTGCCGAAGGAGCTAACACCAAAAGAAAAAGCTGCAATTGAGGCGTTGCGAGAGGTGACTGACTGGTCACCCCGGAGCGACATAAAGGAGGAGGGCTAAGCATGGGCCCAATATCTTCAACACCAGACCCAGCTCGCGCTGTTTACGTAATTTCGGTCGCAGCTGAACTTGCCGGTGTGCACGCCCAAACTCTTCGAATTTATGAACGCAAGGGTTTAGTGGAGCCCGCGCGGACCCCGGGCGGTAGTCGTAGATACAGCGATATCGACATCGCTCTTCTGCGCCGAATTCAGGAACTGACAAACGAGGGTTTGAATTTGGCAGGGGTAAAACGTGTTTTGGAACTGGAACATCGTGTCGCGCAACTCGAAGCAGAGATGCGCGACCTCCAGGCCGCGGCGACNGCCACAGTGATGGAGACTCATCGTCAATATCGAAGGGACTTGGTACCTCTTCAACAAGCGGTCATCCCTTGGCTTGATCCAAGACGTCGCCGCTAACTCAGTTAGTGTGGCCAAGTTTTCGATGAGGGAGAAAACGAAGAAGCGCGGTAATTCGTCCTAGAAAAGTCACCGTTCGCAATTAGGATCTGACAACGTCAGCAGATGACGTTTGGAGAAGTCCGTGCCGGGATCAATTGTGGTTGGTACCCAATGGGGTGACGAAGGTAAAGGGCGAGTCGTAGACATAGTGGCCAAAGAGTGTGCCCATGTTGTTCGCTACCAAGGNGGTCACAACGCCGGGCACACCCTTGTCGTTGACGGAGAGGTTTTTGCGTTACAACTTGTTCCGAGCGGGATCTTGTATGACCACGTAGTGCCCATAATCGGCAATGGTGTCGTGGTCGACCCATACGTCTTGTTGGCAGAGATCGACGCGCTAACTGCGAAAGGCGTTGACTGCCAACGCCTGATGCTCAGTCCCCAGGCACACCTTGTTCTTCCATACCATCAAATTCTGGATGAATTAGCTGAAAGTCAATTAGGNGACAACAAGATCGGGACTACAAAACGAGGAATCGGCCCCGCGTATGCAGACAAAGCATCACGGATAGGTATCAGAGTTGAAGACCTGTTGGATCCAACCCATTTGAGAGCCCGTTTACACAGTGCTTTGGCTGAAAGAAATGTCATTCTTCGCAATATTTATGGACACGATGGAGTTGATCCAGACCAACTTGCCGAAGAACTCATTCGAGATGTGGCTCCGAGAGTCGCTCCCTACATTGGTGACACTGTCGGACATCTGCACGAGGCCCTTCATGCGGGGCAGCGGGTCCTTTTCGAAGGAGCCCAAGCGACTTTCCTCGACTTGGACCACGGGACGTACCCATTCGTAACCTCTTCAAACCCGGTTGCGGGCTACGCCCTTGTTGGAGCTGGTATTGGCCCAGGCGCCATCGATCAAGTGATTGGAATTGCCAAGGCCTATCTGACTCGAGTTGGCTCAGGACCGTTCGTCACGGAACTCAATGATTCGGTTGGAGAGCACCTGGTTGAGGTAGGAAGGGAGTATGGAACCAACACGGGACGTAGAAGGCGAGTTGGTTGGTTTGATGCCGTGATGGCGCGTCAAGCAGTTCGACTTAATGCTTGTACGGAAATCGCTCTTACCAAACTCGATGTTCTAGATGANCTAGAGACGATCAAAGTGTGTGTGGCGTATGAGGTAGAGGGTGAAAGATATGAATACCTACCCCACCTCAGACGAATGCACGANAAAGCCGTGCCTGTATATGCCGAGTTCCCGGGCTGGCAAACGAATCTTTCCGATGCTACGGAACGCAGTGACCTTCCGAGAGAAGCAGTTGAATACATATCTTTCCTTGAACGGCAGATGGGCGTCCCTATCCGCTTTGTTTGCGTGGGTCCGGGACGAGAGCAATATTTGCGGTTTGCGGCATGAAGATTTGCGTGGTCGGCTCCGGGGGCCGCGAACACGCTTTGGCTCATACTCTTTCACCTCATGCGGACGTAGTAGTGACCCCTGGCTCTCCGGGTATCAAAGGCAGTACCGAAGTAACCGCGACTGAGATAGAGGCAGATCTCTATGTGGTAGGCCCGGAGATCCCATTGGTCGANGGACTTGCTGATGATTTGAGATCCCGAGGTTGTCATGTATTTGGCCCCGGTTCTGACGGAGCGATGTTAGAAGGCTCAAAAATATGGATGAAGGAGCTTGTGGACGCAGCTGGAGTCCCCACGGCCCGCTACGGGTCTTTCGGAGCGGACGAAGTTGATCAAGCAGTTGATTTCCTATCGACGCTCACGCCTCCCTATGTCGTGAAGACGGACGGCCTGGCAGCTGGTAAAGGTGTGTTGGTCACAGATACATACGCTGAAGCTGTCGATGACATCAGAAATAAACTGTCTGGTAATTCATTCGGAGAAGCTGGCCGGCAGATTGTTATTGAGGAAGGACTGTGTGGTCCTGAACTCTCGCTCTTCGCGCTGTGTGATGGAAAGAAGGCGGTGCTAATTCCGACAGCGGCTCAAGACCATAAACGCCTACTCGACGACGATTACGGACCTAACACTGGAGGGATGGGCTGTTATTCCCCGCTCCCTGAATTGGGTTCCCAAGATCTAGAACAACTCATGGATGTTGCAGTACACCCGACGGTTAACGAATTACAGAACCGAGGAATTGATTACAGAGGGGTCCTTTTCGCAGGTTTTATGCTTACTGAAGAAGGACCAAAACTTCTCGAATACAACATTCGATTCGGTGATCCCGAGGCCCAAGTAATTCTGCCTCGCTTAGAGGGTGATATTGCACAAATTCTCATGCAGGTGGCATTGGGTGACTTGAAAACCGAACTTAAGATCTCCAGCGACAGCATGGTTACGGTTGTCTTGGCAGTGGAGGGCTACCCCTTATCTCCGAGAACNGGTGATTTGATCCGAGGTATTAAACAAGCAGAAGCGGTTAAAGGAGCGACTGTCTACTGTGCTGGCGTCAAAAGAAATAGTCAGGAACAGCTCGTCACGGGCGGAGGCCGAGTACTGAATGTCTGTGGCCGTGGATCCACACTAGGTGAGGCAAGAAGAATCGCATANGAGGCGGTAAAGGCCATCTCTTGGCCAGGTATGCAGCACCGGACCGATATTGGTGCTTCGATTGAGTTAGAAACCGTTAAGGAGGAAATCACATGAAGGTAGCGATTCTTATGGGTTCACCCCGAGACGACGAGAAGATGGCTGGCGCGACAGAGATGCTCGAACGCTTTGGAGTTCAACACGAGGTTCACGTCATGTCTGCCCACCGAAACCCAGAAAAGGTTGGGGACTTCGCAAGTAATGCTCGGGATAATGGCTTCGCTGCGATTATTTGCGGCGCTGGCATGGCAGCCCATCTCGCTGGCGTTGTGTCGGCTCACACCACCCTGCCCGTGATCGGTGTTCCACTGTCTGGAGGTATCAGTGACGGCCTTGACTCGCTGTTGTCAACTGTGCAAATGCCCCGTGGTATCCCTGTGGCAACAGTCGCAGTCAACGGTTCAGCGAATGCTGCGGTGCTAGCTGTGGAGATGTTGTCAATAACTGATGCCGAGCTAGCTGAGCGCCTCAAAACATTTAGAGATGAAGGTGCAAGATGACACCCAATAAAGCCCAGGTGTCCAACATTTTGGCTAGTCGATATGCGTCACCTGAGATGACGCAAATTTGGTCAGCCGAAAATAAAGTTGTCCTAGAACGTGAACTTTGGATAGCAGTCCTTGAAGGACAAAAGGACCTAGGGCTGGAAATTGAGGTAGCCGCCATTGATGCCTACCGGTCCGCGGTGCATAACGTCGATTTAGATTCAATTCAACAGCGCGAACGAATTACCTTGCATGACGTTAAAGCGCGGATCGAAGAATTNTCCGAACTTGCCGGCTACGAACACATCCACAAAGGATTGACGTCACGAGATCTAACGGAAAATGTAGAACAACTCCAANTTAAACAATCAATGCAGCTTGTCCGATCCCGACTTGCGACAGTCATAGTTCGTCTGGCTGAGCTTGCTGTCCAGTACCAGGACGTCTCCATTACCGGACGTTCCCATAACGTGCCCGCGCAACTGACAACACTCGGCAAACGATTTGCCAACCTAGGCCAGGAGACGCTCTTAGCTTTCGAACGTCTCGACGAGTTGACTAGCCGCTACCCCTTGCGTGGCTTAAAGGGCCCTGTCGGCACCCAACAAGATCTTCTCGACCTATACGAAGGAGACGCTGCCAAAGTAGAAGAACTTGAGCAGCGAGTCGCCAACCAACTTGGATTTGAGCGCACCCTTGATGCAGTTGGACAAATTTATCCCCGGTCCCTGGACCTAGAAGTAGTTAGTTCGTTGATGCAAACGGTGAGCCCTCTGGGAAATCTCGCAACACAAATTCGCCTTATGGCGGGACTAGACCTTGCGACAGAAGGCTTCCGTGAAGGTCAAGTCGGCTCTTCGGCAATGCCACACAAGATGAATGCACGTTCCGCAGAACGGATTAATGGTTTCGCAGCAATCCTTCGAGGGCACCTAACGATGGCAGCTTCAATAGCAGGAGACCAGTGGAATGAAGGCGACGTCAGTTGTTCTGTAGTTCGACGAGTAGTGCTCCCAGACGCTTTTTTTGCCATAGATGGTGCACTTGAAACCACGCTTACGGTTCTAGACGGCTTCGGCGCGTACTNTCCCGTTATTGCTCGAGAACTCGATCAATACTTGCCGTTTCTAGCTACCACCCGCATTCTNATGAGCGCNGTCAAAGCAGGGGCCGGTCGGGAAGAAGCTCACGCGATCATCAAGGAACATGCCGTGGCCGCAGCGCTGNAAATTCGCGAGGGAACTTCGGGNAATAACGACCTTATTGACCGAATTGCAGATGACCCGAATCTTCCTCTCGATGGAGACACAATTAAAGGAATTCTGTCGGATCACAACAACTTCATTGGCCTCGCCGAAGTCCAAGTTCAGGCGTTCGTAAGTGCTGCAGCCATCATTAATTCTGCTCATCCTGAAGCAGGGTCCTACCATCCTTCCCCAATTCTCTAGTAGAGAAGAGATGTGAACGAACTTCAGTTATTGCACAGTGGCAAAGTTAGAGAGATGTACGTCNTTGATGATCAGCACCTGCTGATGGTGGCGACAGATCGAATATCAGCGTTTGATGTTGTCTTTGGCGAGCCGATACCAGACAAAGGCAGGGTACTCACAGCAATGACCGTGTGGTGGTCTGATTATCTCGCGCCCAGCGCCCAGACACATCTCGTGTCAGCGGACCCAGCTGACTTTCCTGAGGCAGCTAGACGTCCTGAGTGGACGGGAAGAGCNCTTCTNGTCCGCAAAGCTGAGATGTTGCCGCTTGAATGCATCGTTCGCGGGTACATCACTGGGTCGGCTTGGAAGGAATATCAACAGTCAGGGACGATGCACGGAACGTCACTACCCGCTGACCTCTTAGAAGCTCAACAACTACCTGAACCTGTGTTCACTCCATCGACAAAGGCGACAGAAGGCCACGACATCAACATCAGTTACGACGAGGCTGTTNACATTGTCGGCCCAGATTTAGCTGAACAAGCGCGCCAAATCTCCCTGGAGGCCTATACCCGCGCTTCGGAACACGCCGCACGCAATGGGGTAATTATCGCTGACACCAAATTTGAACTTGGCCTCGTGGATGGCGAAATGGTGATTGCCGACGAGCTACTTACCCCCGATTCATCAAGATTTTGGCCAGCGGAAAACTGGAACCCAGGTGCTACCCCGGTGTCACTTGACAAGCAGCCTGTTCGAGATGCCACCGAGGCAACGGGATGGGATAAATCCCCACCCGCNCCACCACTCTCGACCGAAACCATCCAAGCGACTCGCGACCGTTATGTAACAGCTTATGAACGAATCACTGGCGAATCTTTCGCGCAGTGGATCGGGGTTAGCTAATGCACTTTGAAGTAAAGGTTGAGGTGTCACCGCGGGAAGGAATAGCGAATCCAGAGGGTTCAACAATTGAAAGAGCCCTTCCCGCGTTGGGATTCGTTATGGCTGGCAACGTAAGAGTTGGCAAGGTAATCCGGCTACAAGTAGAAGCCGATTCACCCGACGACGCCAAATCGTTAGTTGAAGACATGTGTAATCGGTTTCTCTCAAACCCAGTCATAGAAGACTCTCACGTGGAAGTTTTGGAAGAATGAGCCAGCGTGTCGGAGTGGTTCGCTTTCCTGGNACTAATTGTGAATTTGACACCATCGATGCGATTCGAGCGTTAGATGGCGAAGCCGAAGTTCTTTGGCATGGTCAATCCGACTTGCAAAATGTCGATGCGATCGTCATACCCGGAGGCTTCGCCCACGGTGACTATCTGCGGTGTGGAGCGATAGCAAAGTTTTCTCCGATTATGGATTCCATTCATGCTTTCGCCCAAGACGGAGGTCCGGTCCTGGGCATATGTAACGGATTCCAGGTTCTAACCGAAGCTGGGCTATTACCAGGGGCGTTGCAGAAGAATGCAGGAATGAAATTTCTGTGCTCAATGCAACAGATCGAATTTGTGTCCACCAACAACGTTCTTGGTCATCACGCCTCTGCGGGGGATCGGTTGCTGATTCCTATTAACCACTTCGAAGGTAACTATGTTTGCTCTCCTGAAGTTCTAACCGAGATGGAAGCTGAAAACAGGATCGTCTTTCGTTACACAGATAACCCAAATGGTTCGCTCGCTGACATAGCTGGCATATGCAATCAAGCAGGCAACGTAGTTGGGATGATGCCCCACCCTGAGCGTGCCACCTCTCACCTCCTCGGATCAACAGACGGGACCAGCCTCCTGAAATCTTTGTTGGCCGCGTGACAAGTTGATTCCCAAAATCGAACCGTAGGCATCCATGAGGAAAGCGAGCGTGCGACTACATTTAGGACGTGAGTCCCGCCCCTGAAGACGCAACAGTCCACCGGGCACTAGGACTTACTGACGAGGAATACCAACGCATCTATGAGCTGTTGGACCGACATCCAAACCATCTCGAATTAGCAATGTACTCAGTGATGTGGTCCGAACATTGCTCATACAAGTCATCCAAAATTCATTTGAAGNGACTCCCCACCGAAGCCCCATGGGTGTTGGTGGGTCCTGGAGAGAACGCAGGAGTAATAGACGTCGGAGATGACATAGCCATCGCGATACGAATCGAAAGTCACAATCATCCTTCAGCAATTGAGCCGTACCAGGGGGCCGCAACAGGGGTTGGCGGCATCCTCAGGGACATTTTTACGATGGGAGCGCGTCCAATAGCGGTAATGGATCCCCTTCGGTTCGGTCCAATTGACGACCCTCGCAGTCGATGGATAGCAGAGGGCGTCATTAGTGGCGTCTCTGGTTATGGAAACAGCGTTGGTGTTCCCACGGTCGGCGGCGAGATCGTCTTTGACGAAACCTACAAAGGTAACCCTCTTGTCAATGTCCTAGCTATGGGCGTATTGCCAAGGGAACGCTTAGTTCTAGGACAAGCCAGCGGCGTTGGCAACCTTGCCGTTCTTCTCGGTGCCTCCACTGGTAGAGATGGAATAGGCGGAGTCAGCGTTCTCGCTTCTGCAGGCTTCGATGAAAGTTCTGAAGACACCGATAAGCGGCCGAGTGTTCAAGTTGGTGATCCGTTTGAAGAGAAACGGCTCTTAGAGGCTTGCCTTGAATTATTGGACGAAGGTCTCGTATCAGGAATCCAAGATCTTGGGGGAGCCGGGATCACCTGCGCGACTAGTGAAACAGCGTCCCGCGGGGGAGCGGGCATGGATGTGGATGTGACGGCCATCCATGCCCGTGAAAACAACATGGAGCCCTTCGAGTTAATGACCTCAGAGTCACAAGAACGCATGCTTGCGATTATTAAACCTGAGGATCTTGCTCACGTAGAGAAAATATCCTCCCGGTGGGAAATAAAGGCAAGTGTCATTGGTCGAGTGACAGGCACTGGGGAACTGAGAATTCTCGATGGATTTGATGGCGACGTCCTAGCNAGTCTNCCGGCCTCGACACTGCACGACGATGCCCCGGAATACAAGCGACCGACTGCGCCACCCGACGACCTTTTAGAGCGCCGAGCAAAAGATGCGTCACAAGGCCCCGTGAACTGCAGCAGTGATCTCTTAAACCTCTTACGAGACCCGGCCTGGGTATACAGCCAATACGACCATCAATTGTTCCTCAACACAGTCGTGGGTCCAGGAAACGATGGAACACTGCTCCGACTTCGAAATCCACGCAACGGCGAAGAAACTGGAAGAGGAATCGCTCTATCCACAGATGGTAACCACCGGTGGTGTCACGTAGACCCGCGCCAGGGAACAGCTATGGTCGTCGCCGAGGCAGTTATGAACATCGCCTGTGTTGGCGCACGACCTTTGGCTGTCGTCAATTGTTTGAATTTTGGTAACCCAGAGCATCCTGAAGTTATGTGGCAACTATCTGAAGCGGTAGATGGCATGGCTGAAGCATGTGTTGCCTTTGATGCACCTGTTATTGGCGGCAACGTCAGTCTCTATAACGAAACTAATGCTGTTGATATCGCACCAACACCGGTAGTCGGGGTCATTGGAATGCACCCATCACTATCCANACCACCTCCATCTATTGGCTTCCCACCCGACGCTTCATTGCTCGTACTAGGACAAATACCTGATACCAACGTTTCCCTTGCAGGAAGCCAATGGGCCTGGGAGATCGGGGGCTGCAAGGATGGAACTTTGCCGACATTTGACCTCGAACAAGCAGTCCGAACNAGCCAATTTGTTGCTGAGTCAGTCCANNAACAACAACTGCTAGCAATACACGACATCGGCGAAGGNGGTCTAGCGNTCGCTGCTGCAGAGATGGCGATCGATAGTGGTTTCGGAGCNCAAATTCTCGACCATTGCGACCACATCTCTATGTTTAATGAATCAGGTGGTCGCTTCCTAGCCGTAGTCGCANATGAACTGGTAGATAGTTTTTTGAAGGACGCCAACGAACGCGGCGTTCCTGCAGCCCAAATTGGGCGAACTGGTGGCACATCGCTGAATTTCGGATCCGAAATCACCATCCCTATAAGCGAACTGGAAAGCGCATATCGCAATGAACTTCCCAAAGCCCTAGGCCTAGGGACCGTCAGCGCATGACAACGGAATCCACTGGCATAGAAATCAATAAACCTCGAGAAGCTTGCGGCGTTTTTGGTGTGTTAGCGGCAGAAAATCCGGTAGCCCATCAGACATACCTCGGCCTTTATGCACTTCAACATCGTGGCCAAGAATCGGCTGGTATCGCAGTCAGCAATGGTGAGAATGTGACCGTGGTCAAAGACATGGGTCTCGTCTCAAGTGCTTTCGATGATCGAATCCTTGCTGCATTGGAAGGAAATATCGCAATTGGGCACACCCGATATTCAACAACGGGATCTAGTTCCTGGCGCGCGTCACAACCATTTTATAGAGATGTAGGAAACCTAGAATTTGCGCTTGCTCACAATGGAAACCTGGTCAATACAGCCGAGCTAGCTGAAGAGGCGGGGATGCTTGAGGGCACGGTAACTAGCGACAGCGACCTCGTCGCTGAACTAGTGGCATTAGAACTAGCGAGTGACGCCGCACCTGAGGGAGGTGAGCTTCCGTGGGCTCTAGAGCGAGTCCTACCGAAGCTCCGAGGCGGATTTTCATTTGTCGCGATGGACCGTAACCATCTGATCGGTGTCCGTGGACCCGAAGGGTTCTGGCCACTATGCCTAGGTCGATTAGACAGCGGGTGGGTTGTCGCTTCGGAAAGTCCCGCTCTAGACACAGTAGGGGCGCACTTTGTACGAGAAGTTGACCCGGGTGAGATGATCGTCATTGATGCCAATGGATGGCGATCACACCAACCATTTGAAGACCCCGATCCCAAACTTTGNATTTTCGAATTCGTNTANTTCTCNCGACCCGACACCCTTNTATATGGNCGCAATGTNCANTCGGCNCGACAACGCATGGGTGAGCAACTCGCNNNTCAAGCACCCGCTTCTGCTGANTTCGTCATNCCAGTCCCNGAGTCGGGAATCCCCGCAGCCCAAGGNTTTGCCCGNACGAGTGGNATNCCNTANCGAGANGGNTTNGTGAAGAACCGNTANATAGGNAGGACNTTCATTGCNCCNTCNCAGGAGATGCGNNCTNTAGGCGTGAAGATGAAACTCAANCCNATACGNCACAACATTGANGACCAACGACTCGTAGTAGTTGACGATTCAATTGTCCGAGGAACAACTACCAAAGCGATAGTTGAAATGCTTCGAGCTGCAGGCGCTGCTGAAGTGCACCTTCGAATCTCGTCGCCCCCATACCGATGGCCCTGCTTCTACGGAATGGATACTGGAACTCAAGCGGAACTCATGGCAGCCAACCTAACTATGGAGGAAATACGGGAATATCTAGGTGTTNATTCGATTGCCTACTTGGANTTGGACCGCCTTGTTAGTGCAACGGGTGCCCCCGGAGCGGGGTTCTGCACAGCTTGTTTGGATGGACAGTACCCAGTAGAGATTCCTGACGGAATCGGAAGAGAAGTCCTAGGAAAACGAAAAGACGAACATGGTTCGGCGTTTATCGCTGCATCACAAATGAAGCTAGGACAATGAATTCCGAGATCACCTATTCAGAAGCCGGTGTCGACATTGAGAGTGCTGACGAAGCGGTACGTCGTCTAACGCCCCACGTTCGTTCAACCTTCAGACCAGAAGTAATAAGCGAAGTAGGCGGCTTTGGTTCCATTGTCGCTATCCCNGACGGTTATCAAGAACCAGTGCTGGTGTCCGGAAACGATGGTGCTGGAACAAAACCACTTGTTGCTCAGAAATTGAATAAATACGACACAATCGGAATCGATGTCGTTGCCATGTGCGTCGACGACATTGTTACNTGCGGAGCTGAACCCCTCTTCTTCTTAGATCAATTAACTGTCGGGAAAGTCGACCCAGAACAAATAGAACAGCTAGTTATCGGATTCGCCGAAGGCTGCCGCCAAGCTGGCTGCGCTTTGACAGGCGGCGAAATCGCTGAACACCCTGACACCATGAGTCATCAAGATTTCGATGTTTCCGGATTTGCNGTCGGCGTGGCCGAACGCGCNGACATCCCAACGAAGTCCTCAGTTGTAACAGCCGATGTACTCATTGGGTTAGCGTCACCTGGTTTGCGTTGCAATGGATACAGCTTGGCGAGGCGCGTTCTAATGGACGGACACTCTCTGGACGAACCTGCGTGGCCGCAAGCTGAAGTCTCGCTTGGCGATGAACTTTTGCGCCCATCGGAAATCTACGCGCCAACAGTGCTAAGAGCATTCCGCCAATTTGAGATCCATGCCGCAGCCCATATCACAGGGGGTGGCCTCGCNGGCAATCTCAGTAGGGTCATCAACGAGAATGTTGATGCTCAAATTGATGTAACCCGATGGCGACGTCCACGAATATTTGATCAAATCGCTGCTGAAGGTCCGGTGTCGGAACACGAAATGCGCAAAGTTTTCAACATAGGTATAGGGATGGTTCTTGTTGCGCCTAGAGAACAAGCTGATCAGATAATCGAAATGGCACACCAAGATGGTCATGAGGCATGGATCATTGGACAAATTCTGCAAGGGAACGGTGAAGTGAGGTGGGCTGACGAGTGAATGAGCTTGATTCTCGACGNTTAGAATTGAAAGAGCACCTACTGGCTAACGCTGTCCGCACCGGGGATTTCGTGTTGAAGTCAGGGCGGCGAAGCTCTTGGTTCATTGACGGGAAACAGACTGCCTGTGACCCATCAGGTATCAAACTCATCGCCGACATCATCTTGGATGAAATTCCGGGTATAGACGCAATTGGGGGATTAACAATGGGCGCAGACCCTGTCGCCTATGGAGTTTCAGCGATAGCTGCTGACCGTGGAATCCCATTGCGCAGCTTTAGTGTCCGAAAAGAAGCTAAAGACCATGGCGTTGAAGGTCGAATCGCAGGTGCATTACGCAAAGGTGATCGCGTCGCGATTACTGAGGACGTTGTCACGCGAGGCGTCTCTCCGCTTGAAGCAGCGAAAATCGTAAGAGCTTTTGGGGCTGAACCAGTAGTAATTGTTGCAGTTGTAGACCGTGGCGGTACTTGTGAAGCACTGGCAAAAGAAGAAGGGATTGACTTTTTCGCCCTTCTAACGGCTGTCGAACTNGGTTTTGATTACGAAGGGCCGTAAAACAAAAGCACTCGGCTTGTTTGGACTCAGCGAATCATCCCGCCACAATAGAGCGCTCTCATCTCGCACCAGGAGACTCAATGTCCCGTCCAACAGCGGCTTTCTCAGCCACATTAGAAGTTGAACTTGCACACGAGCCAGGCACATTGGGCCGGCTCTGCACAGCAATAGGAGATGTGGGTGGCAATATCAGGAGCCTACGAGGCTTCACCGTCACCGGAGGTTCTCTGCGCGAAGAGGTTGTGGTTGATGCGGCGAGTGAAGCCCACGTAGAAGAAATTTGTGAAGCTGTTGATGGGNTGGAGGGAATCAAAGTCATAAGCGCGGTTGATCGCACCTTCAAGATTCACGAAGGCGGGAAACTNGAAACAATTAGCCGCATCCCCCTAAGNGACGCCGACGACCTTTCGATGGCATACACCCCCGGTGTGGCTCGAGTTTGTATGGCGATTCACGAAGATGAATCAACGTCCCATGAATTAACTATTCGCAAAAACACAGTAGCGATTGTGAGTGATGGAACCGCTGTTCTCGGGCTTGGAGATATTGGACCGGCAGCCGCGATGCCAGTCATGGAAGGCAAGGCACTGCTTTTTAAAGAATTTGCTGGGGTCGACGCGTTCCCAATCTGCCTAGATGTTGATACACCTGAAGACATCATCGAGACCGTGATTCGCCTGGCTCCCACTTTCGGCGGTATCAATCTTGAGGACATNGCCGCGCCAGGAGCGTTCGAGGTTGAAGCGGCTCTTCGCGAAGCCCTCGATATTCCAGTCTTTCACGATGACCAACACGGTACCGCTGTGGTCGCGTTAGCCGCGTTAGAAAATGCGGTTCGCATTACAGGAAAAGATTTCTCCGATTTAAGGTGTGTGATCTTGGGCGCAGGGGCTGCGGGTGTTGCCTGCGCCAAGATTCTGTTGGGTAGAGGCATTGGCGATGTAGTCGTATGTGACCGACAGGGCACGCTGTACCCGGGCCGTGACGGCCTCAATTCGGCGAAGGAATGGNTCGCTAATAACACCAACAAAGATCAAATTTCTGGATCTGTTGGTGACGCGATGGTCGGCGCTGACGTGTTTATGGGTTTGAGTGGTCCGGGCTTGATTACTCGAGATGATGTCGCTGCAATGGGGGACAAGC
Source organism: Actinomycetota bacterium (assembly GCA_002724355.1). Lineage (GTDB taxonomy): Bacteria > Actinomycetota > Acidimicrobiia > Acidimicrobiales > Poriferisodalaceae > UBA6944. The sequence goes on from PBOM01000011.1 coordinate 45,006, forward strand.
CAATNGTTTTTGCAATGGCCAACCCTGACCCCGAAATTCTGCCTGAAGAGATCACTGACATAGCAGCAGTAGTTGCCACTGGCAGAAGTGATTATCCGAACCAAATCAACAATGTGCTTGCCTTTCCTGGAATATTCCGAGGGGCATTTGACGCTGGTGCTAGCGATATCACCGAGGGGATGAAGATAGCTGCCGCTTCGGCAATAGCGGCTGCNGTNTCAAGTGATGACCTCTCCCCAGAATTAATTATTCCTACAGCCTTTGACCGTTCCGTTGTGCCGGCCGTATCAGCTGCGGTTGCAACAGCTGCTGACGCTGATGGTGTCACCCGAAGTTAGCGCCGCTACAGAATCTAAAATCTGTGACTGCGGGCGGTAACGTGCGTCGCGTCTGGATAACAGAAACTTGACGATGTAGGTCCTGTAAATCACAGAAAGCCAGGGGATCTGACCCCTGACTTCCTAGTGTGGTCGGGACCGGCGTCGATCCGGTGACCTCACGCTTTTCAGGCGCGCGCTCTGCCAACTGAGCTACCCGACCGCGGTCCCGACGGGATTTGAACCCGCGACCTCCGGCTTGACAGGCCGGCGTGAACTCCAGACTTCACCACGGGACCAACCGTGCTTGCTGCTA
>PBOM01000077.1 GCA_002724355.1 Actinomycetota bacterium
TGATCCCTGCTTCTGGCCAGCTATTGAGTGCTTCGCTGAATGGAACTCCGTGACTAGTTGCGTATTGGTCGAGTTTGGTGATGCTGCTGTCACCGATGCCGCGTTTAGGGACGTTGAGGACTCGTTTGAGTGAGACTTCGTCTGCTGGGTTGACGATGGCTCGGAGATAGGCGAGGGCGTCTTTGACTTCGCGTCGATCGTAGAAGCGGGTGCCGCCAACGACCCGATAGGGAATGGTCGCGCTGGCGAGGCGTTCCTCGATGATTCTGCTTTGGGCGTTGGCTCGATAGAAGATTGCTACGTCGCTCCATCGGAGTGCGCCTTGTTCGTGTTGTCGTTGGAGTTCACCGACTACCCATGCGGCTTCTTCGACTTCGTCGTCTGCTCTGTAGAGAACGATTTTGTCGCCTGTTGATTTGTTGGTCCAGAGGTCTTTGGGTTTGCGTCCGAAGTTGTTGGAGATGACTGAGTTGGCGGCGTCGAGGATGGTTTGGGTGGATCGATAGTTCTGGTCGAGGACGACGACGCTGGTCTCGGGGAAGGCTTTTTCGAATTCGAGGATGTTGCGAATGTCGGCGCCTCGAAACGCGTACACGGATTGGTCGCTGTCGCCNACTACGAACACGTTTTGGTGTTTGTCGCCNAGCTTCAAGACAATGTCGTTTTGTGCCGGNTTGGTGTCCTGGTATTCGTCGACGAGGACATGTTGGAAGCGTTCCTGATAGTGGCTNAGGGTGTCGGGGTGGGCGGTGAACAGTTCNACNGTGACNTTGAGTAGATCGTCGAAGTCCATTGCTCCTGAGGTGCGAAGGCGACGTTGATATTCCTCGTAGATTTCTGCGATTTTTCGATCAAAGACACCTTCGGCTTTTTCGAGGGCTTGATGTGTTGAGACAAGTTCGTTTTTGAGGTTGGAGATGTGGGCNTGCACGCTGCGGGGTACAAACTTTTTTGTGTCGAGTCCGAGGTCTCGAGCTACGTATCCGGTGAGGCGCACTGCGTCAGCTTGGTCGTAGATCGAAAAGGTGCTNGGGTAGCCGAGTTGTTCGGCGTCTCGACGGAGGATTCGGACGCAGGCGGAGTGGAATGTGGATACCCACATTTTTTCTGCGACGGGTCCCACTAGCGCTGNTACTCGGTCCTTCATTTCCTGTGCTGCTTTGTTGGTGAAGGTGATGGCGAGTATTTGGAATGGGTTGANGTTGTCGTTGNCGATGAGGTGGGCTATGCGGTGGGTGAGGACGCGAGTTTTTCCTGATCCGGCGCCGGCGACGACGAGCATTGGGCCGTTTCGGTGGATGACGGCGTCGCGTTGTGCGGGGTTGAGATCCTGAAGGATGTTGTCGTCGCTCATTGCGTGGTTTAGGTGGTGTAGTCGGCGTTGATACGAACGTATCCGGCTGTGAGNTCGCAGCCGTAGGCTGTGAAGGAGCCGTCAGCTATGTCTAAGTCTGCTGTTATGTGAACTTCGTCGNTGGCGAGATACGTTTCTAGTTCGTTGAGTGCTGCGGGGGTTGCTGGGTTTGGGTAGACCTCTTGGTTCCCNAATTTGATGGTGACGTTGTTTTGGTCGATGTCGNCGTCGTTGATTTTGCCGATGGCCATAGCTACTCGTCCCCAGTTGGGGTCGCGTCCGTGGATTGCTGTTTTGACGAGCGGGGAGTTGACGATGGNTTTGGCTACTTGCCGGGCTTGTTGTTCGTCTCGGGCGGANGTCACGTTGACAACNACTAGCGTTTCGGCTCCNTCTCCGTCTGCGGCGAGTTGGCGGGTGAGGTTGAGGCATACCTCTGAGAGGGCGGNTTCGAGTTGAGTTTCGTCGACGGGTCCAGCTTGTCCCGAGGCNAGTACGACTGCCATGTCGCTGGTGGAGGTGTCGGTGTCGACGCTGAGGGCATTGAATGTGTAGTTGACGACGCGTCGAAAGATTTGGTCGAGGTTGTTGGGAGCGATTTCTGCGTCGGTTGCGATGACNGCGATCATGGTGGCCATGTCTGGTTCGATCATGCCGACGCCTTTAGCNATGCCAACGACCGTTGCAGATTCTGCTGTCGCTGCTGCGATTTTGGGGTGGGTGTCNGTGGTCATGATCGCTGCGGCGGCCGGCTCAGCGGATCGTTCCGTGAAGGGCAGTTGGAGTTGTGTGAGGTGAGATCGGATGTTGTCCATCGGGTATTGAACTCCGATAACTCCGGTGGATCCGATGACGATGTCGGTTGAGTTCGCGCCGATTGCGGTTGCTATCAGTTCCGTTATTTCTTTGGCGTTTGCGTCACCGGTTTCTCCGGTGGCGACGTTGGCGTTCTTGGAGATGATGGCGACGGCTCTGGCGGTTGGGGATGCATCGAGGTGTTGGCGAGACACATGGATGCTTGGTCCCGCGAAACGGCTTTGTGTGAAGACTGCGGCAGTTGTTGCAGCGGTGTCGCAGTGCAGGACCATGAGGTCGTTTGTGTCGTCTTTCACTCCCATGTTGGCAACGTGGACGGTGAACCCTTGGGGTAAATCGGTCACGTAATCATTCCCATTCGATGGTGCCTGGAGGTTTGGAGGTGATGTCGTAGACGACTCGGTTGATGCCGTCGACTTCGTTGATGATACGAGATGACATGTTTTCAAGTATGTCGTGGGGTAGGCGCGCCCAGTCCGCCGTCATGGCGTCTTCGCTGGTGACGGCTCGGATGATGATGGGTCGTGCGTAGGTGCGTTCGTCTCCCATCACTCCGACGCTTCGTATGTCTGCGAGTACTGCGAATGCTTGCCATATTTCGCGTTCTAGTCCAGCAGTCGCGATTTCTTCGCGAACGATGGCGTCGGCGTGTTGGAGCACTGATACCGCTTCGGGGGTGACTTCGCCAATGATGCGGACTCCGAGTCCGGGTCCTGGGAATGGTTGCCTCCAGACAATCTCGTCAGGTAAACCGAGTTCGGTTCCTACTGCGCGGACTTCGTCTTTGAAGAGGTTGCGTAGTGGCTCAACGAGTTCGAATTCCATGTCGTCTGGGAGTCCGCCTACGTTGTGATGGCTTTTTATCTTTGCTGCTTCATCGGTTCCTGATTCGATGACGTCGGGGTACAGCGTTCCTTGAACGAGGAAGCGTGCGTCTTCTATCCCTCCTTGGGCTTGTTCGAAGATTCGGATGAATTTTTCTCCGATGATTTTTCGTTTGTCTTCTGGGTCAGTGACACCCTCGAGGGCTTCGAAGAAGACATCGGCTGCGCGTTCGTGTATGAGTTCGATACCTTGAGTTCGTTGGAAGGTTTCGACAACCTGATCGCCTTCTCCTAGCCGCATAAGACCGGTGTCTACGAAAACGCATACGAGTTGGGCTCCGATGGCTTGGTGAACGAGTGCGGCCGCGACTGCGCTGTCTACTCCACCCGAGAGTCCACAGATCGCTCTTCCTTGCCCAACTTGTTGCCGTATGGCGTTGACGCTTTCTTCGATCACGTTTGTCATGGTCCAGTCGGCTTGACATTCGGCGACGTCAATTAGGAATCGTTCCAGTAGCTGTTGACCGTGGGGGGTGTGTGCTACTTCGGGGTGATATTGGACTCCGTATAGCCGGCGATCAGGGTTCTCGATGAGGGCAGCTGGAGCGTCGTTGGTAGAGGCGCTGATGTGGAAACCTTCTGGAGGTTCGGTGATGGCGTCGAAGTGAGACATCCATACCGGGTCGCCGTCAGCTACACCCTGAGGAAGTAGCTGCGATGAGTGCTGGGAGAGGTGAAGTTCGGTTCTGCCGTATTCGCCACGTCCGCTGCGGTTAACGGTTCCTCCCAGTTGTTGTGCGATGAGTTGGGAGCCGTAACAAATCCCGAGGATTGGTATCCCGAGTTCGTACACACCAGGGTCGATGGTGGGTGCTCCGTCGGTGTGCACTGATTTGGGACCGCCGGAGAAAATTATGGCTTTGGGGGCGCGTTGGGTGATTTCGTCAACGGAAATGGTGTTGGGAACAATTTCGCTGTACACGCAGGCTTCGCGGACTCGTCGGGCTATGAGTTGGGCATACTGGGCGCCGAAATCGACGACCAAAACCGTTTCGTGGGCGTTATCGACGTGAACCATGCGCGATTCGTTCGCTAGGGAAGTAACCGACTGTAGCGGTCAATCAACCTTCTCTACGGTTTATTTTCGTTCTTAGCGTCGCCAATGAGGGCGGTGACGAGTAGTTGTCGTAGCAGGTTCGCTGTTGCTCCCCAGATGGTGTCACCATCAATTTCAAAGAAATAGACGGGCCGTTCTTCTGTTGACCCTGGCCATTTCCAGATTTCTTCTCGGTATACGCCAGGCAGCAGTAGTTCTGGAAGTGGTACTCGCAGGATTGCGTCGACTTCATCGGGGTTGGCGACAAGAGAGGGGGCCTGTTCGAGTCGAGTGACGTAGGGAACTATGCGCGCGCGCGAGGAAACAGTGGTGAGGTGGTCAAGTTCCCCGATCCGTTTCAAAAGTGATGTGTCGAGTTGTACTTCTTCGCGTGCTTCTCGGCATGCAGTTTCCCATAGTGTTTCGCCTGGGTCCTGTGCTCCTCCTGGGAAGCTCACTTCGCCGCTGTGGGTTCGCATCTTCTGGGTACGACGTGTCAGCACGACGGTTACCTCAGGATCGGCGTATAGAGCAATCAGGACAGCTGAGTGTCGTTTGGGGGGCGGGGCACCGGTGCGTTGAGAGCTAACCACGCGGTCGGTTAAATGCCGTTCTATGGCGTCTAAATCTAGGTTCGCTTCAGGCGGCCAAGGTGCTGGAGAACCCAGACTCCATCCATCTGGTCGAGGAATGCGTTGTTGCCCACCTCGGCTGGAAGCGCTCATGTCTGCAAACTAGGAGATCTGTCGGGAAAACGCATCGGGGCGGACCTGCTGGCCCGCCCCGAAACACAAAGATGAAGTGGGTTACATCATGCCTGGCATACCGCCGCCCATGCCTCCCATGGCGGCAGCTGCTGCAGCAGGATCCATTCCTTCTTCAGGCTTGTCTGTTACCAACGTTTCGGTTGTCAGTAGTAGCGCTGCGATCGATGCCGCGTTTTGCAACGCTGCTCGAGTCACTTTGGCTGGGTCAATAACGCCGGCACCGACAAGATCTTCGAACTCGCCTGTTGCTGCGTTGAAGCCGTTATTGCCTCCAGCGGTTTCAACTTGTTGAACTACCACTGCGCCCT
>PBOM01000012.1 GCA_002724355.1 Actinomycetota bacterium
ATGTGAGCCGAGGGAGTCGGTGGGTTCTCCCTCGGCTCACGGAACGCTCTCAGATCGGTGGGAGATCCGGAGCGCACGCCTTGCAACTCTTGAGGCACTGAGTCGCGACTCTGTTGTAAAGATTCTGTTTGCCGTACAAGACGGTGCTCAAACAATCCGGCCGCCCTCTTTCAGCCGGCTGGATCTTATCTAACCGCTAGCGTGATGCAATTCATACATCCGCTAATTCGAGGTGAACGTGAAAGAAGACCGTCCGTATGGGAGTTGGCCATCACAACTCACCTCTGAGCAGCTAGCAAACGGCGCTACTCGACTATCTGAAGCTAGAGCGTTCAACGGCGAAGTTTTATGGCTTGAGGGTCGTCCGGCGGAAGCTGGAAGAACAGCACTGGTGAAATTTGATGGCGCTAGTTGCGAGACTCTTGGCCCCGACGATCTCAACGTTCGGACCTTGGTTCACGAATATGGCGGAGGGGGCTGGCTGCCGACACATGCTGGAATTTGGGTTACCTCGTTTGAAGATCAGCGACTTTGGCTTCTCAACGATGACTTTCGTCCAATAACTCCTGAGCCGTCTGTCCTACGCGGGCATCGTTTTGCGAACGGTGTCGAGTTGCCGGACTCCACCGAAACAATTTGGGTGATGGAACGGCATCAGGGGGACAGTGGACAACCTCGGAACATGTTGGTCACCGTGACCGAGTCCGGCGAGCTAACTGAGATTGTCTCTGGCGCAGATTTCTATTCCTCACCAGTGGTGTCTCCTGACGGTCTTCAACTTGCATATTTGTCCTGGGATCATCCTTCGATGCCGTGGGATCACGTGCGTTTGCACGTAGCAGAACGTGGCCCTTCTGGATGGACCGGACACCAAGTGGTGCTTGATGGGCCTGCGCTGCAGCAACCCAGATTTTCGCCTAGTGGACAACTGCATGTCGTTAGTGACGCGACTGGCTGGTGGAATATTCATGCCGTAGATATTCACCGACAGACATCCAACCCGATGTTCGAGGCTGAGCTGGAATTCGGGACTCCCAGTTGGGTATTCGGTCAACGAACCTATACCTGGTCTGGGGAAGACCTTTGGTGCAGTTGGATCGACAATGGTGTCGGACGAATTGGTCAAATAACTGGATCAGACTTACTTGAAGTCGAATGTGGNCTGACTGAATTCAATGGTTTAGACGCCCTCAATGATGGGAGCGTGGTGACTGTTGCTGCGNGTTGGGAGTCNACGAGCGCGGTATTGGCAGTACACAAAGACGGTTCCTGCGAACAACTCAGCGATTCACATCCGTCGCTCTTGACGTCGGACAACGTTTCGATTCCCGAATCCATAACCATTGGCGATGCATCTACGGAGANCACTTACGGTTTCTATTTCGCTCCCACAAATTCATCTTGCGTTTCCTCTTCGGGGTTGCCGCCGTTGTTAGTTCTGAGCCACGGCGGGCCAACAGGTTCGGCCAGATCGTCCTTTGATCCCGCAATTCAATACTGGACTAATCGAGGAATTGCCGTTGTTGATGTCAACTATCGCGGGAGTACTGGTTTCGGGACTCTGTATCGGAACAAACTTAAGGGTCAGTGGGGNATCGCAGACACTGAAGATTGCATAGCGGCAGCACGATTTCTGGCAGATCAAGGTCTCGTTGATTCCAAGCGCCTTGCNATAAAAGGAGGTTCTGCGGGAGGTTTCACAACGCTCTGNGCATTAACCAATAGCTCTCTATTCGCGGCAGGGATATCGCGCTACGGCGTAGCTGACCTCGCAACCCTCGCGCAGGACACTCACAAGTTCGAGGCTCGTTATCTGGACTCTCTGGTCGGCGAATGGCCGTCCGAAAAGGAAATCTACGATGAACGGTCACCGATTCTTCACACAGACCAGTTGTCAACTCCCATGATCATTCTTCAGGGTGCCGATGATCCGGTAGTGCCACCGTCACAAGCAGAACAGCTCGTGAGTGCACTTACCCAAGCATCTATTCCGCACGCTTACGTTCTTTTTGAAGGCGAAAGNCATGGTTTCAGAAAGGCTGAGACGATTATTCGAGCCCTAGATGCAGAACTTTCATTCTTGGGGCAGGTACTTAATTTTGAGCCATTTGATGAGATCGGAAAAGTGTCAATTTCCTAAGTTCACNCCTGCGTCGTTGAAGTCGTTGAGTCGACATCCTCATCGGTGATTACNTCGNTAGTAGTTGGAGGTTCGGGGCTGTGCTCTTCGCATCTTCCTTCGACTATGTCAACTATGCGGTCGTGACGGTCTCCGCTATCGATCGGCCTCGCCCCACCGAGATAGTCGAGGATGTGTGGGTGAAACTGGTACCCCTCCACTGTTGACCCATCGAAGAAAATTTCGAGGACGCCTGTGTCGCCGGTGATGCCGTACCGCGGATGCCAAGCAAAGTTTCCGAGGGAATACGCTATGACAGTGCGGTCAAAGGTCTCTATTGGTTGCAGCACATGGGGATGGTGACCGAGTATGAGGTTCGCCCCTGCTTCTATTAACTGTTGGGCCAACTCTCGTTGATCTTCTGATGGGCAGGTCGCTCGCTCCGCACCCCAGTGAACACTGACCACCACGACGTCGTTGCCACTTGCAGCGGCTCGAACCGCAGCAAGCACCCTCGGAATCGCCCACTTTGCATCTGCGACACCAGGTCGTTCAGCTCCNGCTGCAAAACCTCCGGGAATAATCGCTGATGCGGAAACGAAAGCAACCCTTATTTCGTTATCCAAAACAAGGACTCTCGGGGCGTATGCCTCAGCATTGTTCGCCCCAGCACCAGGACGCAAAATACCAACTTCGTCAAGAACCGAGATCGTGTCTTCCAGCCCTTCTGCTCCAAAGTCAAGAATGTGGTTGTTGGCTAACGAAACAACGTCTATGCCAGCACCAGCAAGAGTCAACGCTGCAGAACCAGGTGCTCGAAACACAAACTCCTTGTCATAGGGCTCCCCTCGCTCAGTGATCGCCATTTCGAGGTTGACTATCGCCACGTCTGCTGAAGAAAGACTCGGCTCAACTTTCGTAAAGGGGTCAATACCCTCAGGTTCCGTTAAATCGAGAAGGACATCACCGCCTGCTAGCAGTGTCCAAGGTCGCTTTTTGAGAGTTGTCGTTGTGGCGTTATGCGTCGGCGTTTCCGGAGCGGTAGTCGGCGTCGGCTCGTCGGTTTGGTCGTCAACTTTGGACAGCTCAATAGTTGAGGATACGTCTAGCGATTGAGTGCTCTTCGAGGGAGANGTNGTNGTACTTTCGCGTTGCACAAAAATCGCTTGATCGGCTTCGGGCTCAGCNCAGGCAACAGTTATGCCTAGGGTCAGAACACAAGAAGCCACGAAATTCAGGCGGCGGTACACGGCCGCTGAGTCTACGGGGCCGGCTAGCGTGCAACTGATGTACAGCTTTGTTCGGCAACCCAAGTGGATGGCTGCTCATGTTCTCGTGCTGCTCTTGTTGGTTACTTTCCTGCTAGCTGGCACATGGCAATTCGGACGACACCAAAAGCGAATTGACCGTAACGACGTCGTATTAGATCGCGCGGACGCAGTGCTGCTTGAGATCGGGGATCTTTTCGAACCGCAAGACATTTTTGAGTTTCGGCTAGTGCAACTCAAAGGCAGTTGGTCCACCAGTGACAGCGTGTTGATACGAAATCGCAGCCACCAAGACATGGCGGGTTGCCATTTAGCCATTCCCCTCGCGGTCAGCAGCAATGAAGGCGTTCTAGTGGTTGCCGGCTGGCTAAACGAACCATTGTGTGACATCGACCAGCTTGAGGCACCAACCGGGGACGTTTCCTTGGTCGGCCGGGTACGACTCACTCAAACTCGAGGGGCGATAGGAGCTCGAGATCGTGCGGATGGAGTCATCAGAACACTCGCGCGAACTGATGTAGCTCGAGTGGATCAGCAGGTTGCTCTCTCCCTCGCACCGGTGTACGTCGAGTTAATTACCAGTAACCCCTCAGTGGCTGAGGCCGTGGCGGTTGATCCCCCGCCTACCGATCTTGGCCCTCATCTGGCTTATGCAGTGCAGTGGTTCTTATTTTTCGCGGTTGGAGCAGTGGGGTATCCCTTAGTGCTGCGACGCCAAGCACGCAAAGGCGACCTCGAGGATTTACAGGACGTGGTTTAAACCACTGAAGCCATGCGTTCAACAAGCATGGTCAACATCTCTGGTGAAGTCGCAAAGTTGAGTCGAACAAATCCCGCTCCTTCGGTACCGAAGTCGAGTCCGGAATTAAGGGCTACCTTGCCTCGCGATAGGAAAACTTCTGCCGGGTCATCCCCTAAATCCAACGCGCGACAGTCGAGCCAGGAAAGATAGGTCGCTTGAGGGAGCCGGTAACGCACCTGTGGGAGATGTTCATTCAACAATGCCGAAAGAAGGTGGCGATTGTGGTCAAGTCCCTCAACTAGCTCCGCTATCCACTGATCACCGTGTTGCCATCCCGCCACCGTGGCTACCTGACCAAGACCATTAATTCCTCCGAGCATACGAGGGCGGATTTCTTTAAGCAGCGGTGCATATCTGGTCGATGAGCTATGGACGAAAGCCATGCGTAGACCGGCCATGTTGAACGTTTTGGTTGCTGCGATGAGGGTCACTGTGCGTTCCGAAGCCAGATCACTGATTGAAGCGGTCGGAACGTGGGTGTTGGGTGAGTACACCAGATCACAGTGGATCTCATCTGAAATTATCAACAGGTCGTTGCGGTCCGCGATGTCCACGACACGCGCTAAATCTGCTTCATNCATAACAAGGCCACAGGGNTTGTGCGGGTGACAGAGCAGAAGAGCCGAAACGTCGTTTCGGGNAGCTACTTCTTCCAGNTGGTTGAAGTCGAGTTCCCATCCGTCTTCAGTTTCACGCAGTGGGTTAGNCACCCAATTTCTTCCCGTCCCTTCCACACTGGAATAAAAGGGTGGATAGACGGGGGTNTGGACAACAATGCTTGAGTCTTGTGGCGTCAGCGTTTCAAGAACCCACTCGAGTCCCTGAATAACGTCGTGTACCCGAAGAACATCAGAAGTTTCGACGTGCCAGTTAAAGGCATGGGACATTCGAGCCTTGAAGGCCTCTAANACCGGGATCGGTTCGTCGTAGAAACCGTAACCCAGACCGCCGTCCTTGATTCTCTCGATCACTGCACTGGTGATGAAGTCTGGAACTTCAACATCCATATCGGCAACCCAAGCNGAGAGCACATCATTGCCGTGNCGCTCCCACTTAATGCCGGGNCGTTTGCGCACACGGTCGAGGTCCAAGTCAAAGATCACGGACGCAGGCTAGAGCGTGGAGGTTAATAAAGTCCGATCATTCGACCAGCGAGTGCCACNACNGCANCGATCAGCACTGGTTTGATGATCCTTTCACCNCCTCGAACAGCGACTCGAGCACCTATCCANCCNCCNGCCGCAAAGCCGANGGCAAGAACTGCAGCGAAACCCCAATCGACCTGTCCACGAATAACGAAAACAGGAACGGCAATAGTCGTAAGTACCAAGATCACGACAACTTTGACGGCGTTCGCGTTAACTAAGTCAAGCCCAGATCTTGANAGGGCGACGACGATCAACANTCCCACACCAGCTTGAAATGCGCCNCCATAAAGTCCAATGCCAAAGAAGACCACTNCGGTTGTTAGTGGATGCCAGTTGATCTGTGAGCCAACATTTTTCGGGGACCGAAGACTCAANAACAGCAGTGGGACCATCAAAATGCCNAAAATTCGTTCAAAGGTCTCNTCCGTTACGCTTGACACCAGCAAAGACCCCAACAAAGAACCTGCGATCACAGGGACAATCACCGGGACTGCTCTCCCGAAACCTCTGACGCCTTCTTTTCGGTAACTCGCNACCGACGACGCGTTCTGGACCAGAACTCCNACCCGATTGGTCCCGTTAGCGACCAACCCAGGCAGCCCGACGAAGACGTTTAGAAGCGCGACCGTTAGAAGTGAACCCCCTCCTGCCATCGCGTTTACTATTCCCGCGACCAGTCCAGCGCCCACAACTAACGCCGCGTCGATGAGTTCCATTCCTGCAATCATTACCGCTATTTACCTAGGAAATAGTTCTAGTTGGAGAATCTCTTCGTGAGTTAGGGCTCGCGACCTCTACTCTCGGTGGTATGGCCGGGAACACCTTTGGAAAACAATTCCGCATCACTACATTCGGCGAATCTCACGGTGGGGGCGTCGGAGTGGTCGTCGACGGTTGTCCCCCGCGTTTGGAGCTCACCGATGACGACATTCAGATCGAACTCGACCGGCGTCGTCCGGGGCAGAGCAGGCTGGTAACGCAGCGCCAGGAAGCTGACCGCGTGGAGATCTTCAGCGGGGTATTCGAGGGTCGGACTATTGGCTCACCAATCGGCATGTTGGTGAGAAATGAGGATGCTCGTTCTGGCGCCTACGACGACATGAGAACCACCTACAGGCCAAGTCACGCTGACTGGACAACTGAAGCTAAATACGGGATTCGGAACTGGCAAGGAGGAGGCCGGGCNTCAGCTCGCGAAACGATCGGGCGTGTTGCTGGAGGCGCGATTGCTCGAAAGTTGATCAGCCAGGTCGCTGGGANAGAAGTGCTCAGTTGGGTCAGTTCTNTGCACGGCATTGAGGCGAACGTTAACTCTGCGACTGTGACTCGGGAGGAGGTTGAAGCTGATCCAACACGGTGTCCGGAGCCAGCGGCAGCCAAGCTCATGACCACAGCGATAGAGGACGCGAGAAAAGACGGTAACTCGTTAGGGGGAGTTGTCACTTGCCTAGTGCGAAATATGACTGCGGGACTCGGTGAGCCAGTTTTCGACAAACTGGATGCTGAATTGGCAAAGGGGTTGATGTCTCTTCCAGCCGCAAAAGGTTTTGAGATTGGCAGTGGTTTCGCTGGAACCTTGATGACCGGCCGTGACCACAACGATCCGTTTGTTCCAGGACCGAATGGCAAACCGTCCACGTCCACGAATAACAGTGGCGGTGTACAAGGTGGCATAAGCAACGGCGAAGACTTGATCATGAGAGTTGCCTTCAAACCAACGGCAACTATTGCTTCACCACAAGAAACTGTTACTCAATCTAATGAAGCCACCGTCTTAGCGGCGAAGGGAAGACACGACCCATGTGTTCTACCTCGAGCAGTACCTATGGTCGAAGCGATGGTCTGTTTAGTATTAGCTGATCAGTTGTTACGTCAGCAAGCGAACACCGTGATCTGAGATTTTGATTTATTCGTCTCGCTGTTCGCGAAGAAATTTTTGAAATTCAGCCGCCAAGTCATCGCCCGAGGGAAGATCCGACGCTTCCGCTCGATCTGCCTCTTCTTCTAACTGGCGAACGTATCCAACAATTTCAGAGTCTTGCTCAACGGCGTCACTTACTCGTTGTTCCCATTCGAGAACGCTTGCGTCGAGGTCGCTATAACCAGTCGGGACACCCGTGACTTTTTCGAATTCAGCAAGAAGCGCTCGGGTTCCTTTGGGATTAGGGGGGCCAGCAACGTAGTGGGGAACGCCGACNCTCAGCGAGATGACAGGAAGGTTTGCGCTATCTAAAGCGTCGTGCAACGTGCCGATGATCCCAGTAGGGCCTTGGTAGCTCGGGCGGTCCAGACCAAGTCGCCTAGCAAGTTCAGCACTTGCGGCACTGCCCTTGACCTCCGCAGGCCGCGAATGTGGGATTCCGGCGACCATTGCTCCTAACGTGACCACCATCTCGCATTTTGTGTCGTGTGCTATTTCGACAACAGAGTCGCAAAATGTTCGCCATCTCATGCGCGGTTCAAGGCCCGATAAAAGGACTAGGTCGTGCGGAAAATCGTTCTCGATCACGTGAGCATCTAGTGACGGCCACTTGATTCGGCGTTCCCCGTCCACGGCGATCTCTACATGAGGCCGATTCTCTTGAAAATCAAAGAATTCTTCTGGGTCAATGCGAGCAATTCGCCGTGCGTCATGTTGGTCGACAATCCACTGGATTGCTCCTGTGGCGCATTCACCTGCGTCGAACCAGCCTTCGAAAGCGACAACTAAGAGTGGGCTTTGAAGGCTGGGGGCTTCCTCCCATATGACTTCGGTCATAACACCACTATTGCCTACCGAACCGGCTATGGACAATTGAGTGGCGTAGTCGTCCACTTTTCGTTTGCTTCGGGGCGTTGGGTAACACAGGGTTGATCTAGAAAGCGAGGAAAGATAGCGGTTGAAGGGATCGGGTTTCGCTGGTCAGTATCCCCATGGCAGATAGTGAGTGGATCTTGTCTCCAATCACGATCGATCGCTGAATGTTTGCTCTCCAATCAAAGTTGACCCAGCAATATTGTCGTTCGATTTGCGCTTCATCTTCGGTGTCTTCGAACCAAGTATCACAGTTGACCTTTGGCGGCTTCTTCAGGTGAGTGATACGTCCGCGTTCTTTCAACTTGTTGTCGTTTAATTCCAACGCGACGGCTCCGACGAAAGGCTCACTTGTAGCGTCGTCTATTCGGTGGGTTGCTAGGGGAAGAACGAAAAGATTTTCCGTTTTCCAATACAAAAACGCTCGGGCGTTGAACTCAACTTCACTGCTCGCTCCTGGGAGTTGCCACTGATCGATGCGTTTAGGCAGTGAAAGATCACTGATGTCAAACAATGAGACTTGTGTTCCTGTTGTTTGACCGGTTTCAAGGGCGTCTTGTCCCACTCCGAGCAGCAGGGAACTTCCAACTGGGTGGAGATAGGCCGAGTAGCCCAGAATTTTGAGTTCTCCGAGCACACGTGGCTGTTCAGGTTGTGACAAGTCGATCGTGTACAAGGGATCGGTCTGACGGAACGTGACGACAGTTGCTAAGTCATTTAAGAATCGGACAGCGTATATGCGCTCTCCTTTGCCCAGATTTCCGATGCGACCTACTTCGGTGAGTCCGTCGTCAGTGTCTTTGAGGACGGTTAGGTAGCTTTCGCTGTTCTGATTACCGTCGGGAGACCACCATTGGTGGTCAGTAGTAGCTACTCGGAAGTACCCGTCGTGTTCTGACATTGAATATTGATTGAGGACGGTGCCGATCACTTGTCCCGAATTGCGATACCGGGTGTGTATTGGGTCGCTGATGTCGAATTTGTGGATCCGGGTCATTACTGGGGGTCGTTCAGCTGGGTTGAGATTCCTTGCATCGTCGGACCGTTGATCAACCCATTCTGTAGTTGCTACGTACAGGCTTGTTGTTGATGAGTAAACCGTTTGTCCATCTGCCAGCACTGAGGTGGTGTGATCGTATGGGGATGGTTCGGTTTCGAGATCGATAGTTACAACATTGAGCATGCGAAGCCCACTGTTGGAGGACGGGTGGTAGATCCGATTGCATGGTGTGAGAGTTCCCTCTTCAACGAGTTGTCCGCGACCGTTTTCGAGGACGAACCAAGGCACCCAGTTATCGATAGTTGATTGCCTAATAATTTTCCGATTCTCTTCTTCTGCGCGTCGCTCCGCCCTTAGTCCTGATCCCTCGGGGTATGACCATGCCAAACCAGTAGGTCTGCTCTGCAACACAATCCGGACTGTGTTTTCAACGAGTCGGCTGCTGATATATGCCCCATCAAGATGCAGTTGATGGGTGATGCGTGGACGTCCTTGACTTATGTCAACGCTCATGATCGTGGTGATTGGGCTCCAAGGCTCGTAGAAATTCGCAGGTTCTCGTGCGATGGTCGGCTTGTTGTGCATTTGGCCGAAAATGGTGATCTTGTTGCCAGTCAGGAACATCTCTTGGGGCCAGAAATCTTCGAACCGAAGTTGGCCTATTGGGCGAAGGCGGTCGCCTGTGGCGTCAACGACCCGAAGTTCGGAGTCGATAATGGCAACGATTCGTTTTCCATCGGTTTTGACTATGTCCGGCTCATCCACGCCGGCTTCCTGGGTGTTTGTAGAGCTGTAGTCAACATCTGGGATCGGGCCTGTGGACTCCATCGCCGTGTCTGACGTTGCCCGCAACATGTCTGAAGATTCCATCATTTCCGGATAGGGCTGGCCTTCTAGGCCCCATGGTCCAACCATCGCCAATGCGTTGGCTTTGACGTGTTCGAGAAATGGTTCACAAGAGGTAAATGGAGTGAGGGAGGCGGCTAGTTGCAACTGGGCAGATGAAAGGTCAACTAGTCGATCGGTGTAGTGGTCTCCAGCGTTGTCGGGGGCGCAGTCGCTCAGCAGTGTTGCAAAAACGACGGCTACTGAAATTCGTCGCACATGCCCTCCCTCTCGTCGACCTTTTACTTTCAACGACCAGCCGAGCATTTTGGTTCCCTGTTAAACGTTACGGAATAGTGACAAGTGGCAAGGGTCGCTGTGCAGGGGTGGGTCCATCGACCAGTCCACCCATCTGTCGATCAAGGTGAACCCTGCTTGTGTCGCCGACTCATCAATGATGTTCGTTGTCAGCGGCTCTAGCTCGATTGCAGCCATTTCGCCGTCGGTGAATTCGATGCGTCGATGTTCGTTGCCGTCTGAGCTCAGGATGACTGCTCTGTCGGTTTCAACTGCTACTGCGTGAACCCCTCTTGCCATCGGGAGACAAGCTTCAATCAACACTTCTCCCCCACTTGAGCTTTGGGTCCATGGGACTGAAAAGCAGATTTCGTCATCAAGCCACAGGACGAGGTCCGAGGGGCCATCGATGATCTCAATTCCTGCGTCGCGTAGGGCGCCATGCAAATTTGGTCGACGGGTTTTCAATGTCACTTGTCGGTGTCCTCGCTTCGAACACCACTGCGCAATATCGGACACATCGGCCATATCAACCAAACTAGCGAGAACGCACTGCGCTTGGGCTGGCATGATTTGCCAGTGCGTCAGATACCTACTGGGACGTCTTTAACCGTCGG
>PBOM01000013.1 GCA_002724355.1 Actinomycetota bacterium
TCGCAGCAGGTGTATTAGCAGTGGGCAATGATGTGTACGTGGCGGTGGAGCCGGATGTGATTCGTTATCGCGACGCGGACGGCGATGGCTTTCCGGAGAAACCACAGGTGATCAGCACCGGCTACTCACTGCACATCGGGCAGGGCGGGCATAATCTCAGCGGACTGGCGGTGGGGCCGGACGGGCGTGTGTACTGGTCGTTGGCTGACAAGGGGCATTCGTTGACCACCGCGGAGGGCGTGAAAATTCATGGGCCGAATCGTGGCGGTATTTTTCGCAGCGAACTGGATGGCTCCAATGTGGAACGTTTTTCCAGCGGCGAACGTAACGCGCAGGAGCTGGCCTTTGATGCGCACGGCAATCTGTTCAGCATGGATAACGACGGCGATTATCCTGGAGAGAAGGAACGCGCACTGTACATCACCGAGGGTAGCGAACACGGCTGGCGGCTCAATTGGCAATGGCTACGCAAGCAGGACTTCACGCGCATCAGTGGTTTGCCCGCATATAACCCGTGGATGGCCGAGCGCATGTTCCTGCCGCATCACGAGAGTTTTCCCGCCTATCTCACACCCACCATCGGTAACTTCGGCCCCGGTCCGTGTGGCTTCACGGCTAACCCCGGCACGGCGCTGGGCAAGGCGTTTGTCGGCCGGTTTTTCATGACCAACAACCAGAATCAGGTGCGCGTGTTTCAGTTCCTGCCGGTGGGTGCGTCGTTTCGGTTTGAGGAGGAAACACCGATCAAGGGCGGCCTGGCGAATACCGGTTTGGCAATCGGCCCAGATGGAGCGCTGTATTCCTCCTCGTATGCGAACGGCGTTTATCGGTTTGATCTGCCAGAGGAAGAGCAGCATCCGTTGCGTGGTGAAACTCAAAAGATTCTCGCCAGCGACTCGGCTAAACAACCGATCCTAACACTTGCCAAGTGGATGAATCACGCCGATCAACGCGTGCGCATGAAGGGCCAGTTTGAGCTAACTAAGCGTGGCACGGATGGAACGGAGGCGTTGGTGGCCCAACTGCAAAAGGGCACTCCAGTGGGTAAGCTCCATGCGGTGTGGGGCATTGGCATGATGGCACGGCGTAAGCCAGCGCAGTTGATTGCCCTATCCGCGGCTTGGAAGGATACGGATCCTGAAGTGCGCGCACAGGCAGCGAAGGTCACTGGCGAACTGGGCACCCGCTCCCAGCTCTTTGATCGCGAACTGCTCGCCGGCCTTACGCATCAAGCGCCGCGGGTTCGGTTCTTCTCCGCCATCGCGCTGGGCAATCGTAAGGCCTCAGCAGCCGGGGCGGCGTTGGTGAAATTTATCGAGCGTGATGGTACTGATCCGTATCAACGCCACGCGGGCATCATGGGGTTGACCGGCGCGATGTCGCCTAAGCAATTGGCGTCGCTCCACACCCACACCGATCGCAACGTGCGCTTGGCCGCCATCGTGGCACTCCGCCGACTGGAGTCGCCCGAGGTGCGGGCGTTCCTTGTTGATAAGGATGAGCTCGTTCTGCTTGAGGCGGCGCGGGCGATTCATGATGACCTCTCCATCCCGGCCGCCTTGCCGGATCTCGCCGGTGTACTGCGCCGGGCTGAATTAAAAAACGAAGCTCTCATGCGCCGCGCCATCAACGCCGCCTTCCGCACGGGCACGAGCAAATCGTTGCAGTTGCTGACCGATTACCTTGAGCAGCAACCTGCCAGTGCCACGCTGCGCCGCACGGCGTTGGCATCCATTTTGTGGTGGGCCAAGCCGCCCGTGCTCTGTGCCGTCGAGGGCCGCTTCCGTAAACACGAACCACGCGACATCGCCGCGGTGCATGCCACGGTGCAAAAATTGCGTCCCGTGATTGCGCGCGATCCGGAACTGCTAGAGGTGCTGCTCAATGGTGCCGGGCAATTAGGCCATGCGGCGTGGCTGGAAGGATTGGAGGGCGGTTTTGCCGAATGGCCGGCCAAGGTGCAGAGCCGGTTTCTGGATGCACTGGGGCGCACGCAGCATCCGCAGTTGCGGGTGTACGTGGTGCACGGGCTGGCTTCCGCGGATGCCAAGGTGCGGGCGGCGGCTCGGGCCCATGCGGCCAAGGCGGGCGTGCCGGTGGTGGGTCTTTTGATGGCATTAATCGAAGATGCCAAGGCACCGGGTCGGGGCGCGGCGGTGCGGCAAATGGCGGTCTCCAAGGAACCGGGGGCGGCGGCGGAATTCGGCCGGTTGGTCACGGCCTATCGGGCCAGCAAGCTGGATCCGGCGCTGCGGCTGGACGTGTGGGAGGCGGCGAAGGGCTTGGGAGAGACATTGCCGGAAACAGCCGACCGCTACGCGTACGGCGGCGATGTGACCCGCGGCCGGGCGGTGGTGATGAATCATGCAGCGGCGCAGTGCATTCGGTGTCACAAGATCGGCGAAGTGGGTAGCAACCTTGGGCCGCCTCTGGATCTGATCGGGCGCAAGGACGCTGCGTACTTGGTGCGGTCGATGCTCGAGCCGGCCAAGGAAATTGCCGAGGGCTACGGCACGGTGGCGTTGGCGACCAAGGGGGGCAAACAACACACGGGATTTCTCGCCAAGAAAACGGCAGACACATGGACCCTGCGGTTGCCTGATGGCAAGCAAGTGGCGGTGCCGGTGGCGGAAATTAAAACGCATACGCTAACCACCACCATGCCGCCGATGGAGGCGATCCTGAAGCCGACGGAAATCCGCGATGTGGTCGCTTATCTGAAATCTTTAAAATGAAGCAACTGATTCTCACCCTGCTGTGCCTGCCGTGGCTTGTAGCCGCGGCGCCCCAACCCAACGTGATTTACATCCTGGCCGATGACCTTGGCTATGGCGATCTGTCCTGTTACGGGCAGAAGAAATTCAAGACACCACACATTGACCGGCTGGCGTCGGAGGGCCTAAAGTTTACGGCGCATTACTCGGGCAATACGGTGTGCACGCCGAGCCGGGCGGTTTTGATGACCGGTATGCACTCGGGTCGCTGTTATGTACGCGGCAACCTTCGCGGTGAAGTGGGCGCGGCGTTGGACAAAAAAATGACGGTGCTGCCGGAAGTGTTCAAGGCGGCCGGCTATCGCACGGGAGCGTTTGGCAAATGGGGGCTTGGAAACACCCACCTCAAGGGGGCGCCGAATCCGTTGGCGCACGGATTTGATGAATTCTACGGCTGGAAAAGCCAGACCATCGCGCACACCTATTATCCCACCACCTACGTTCACAACGGCCGTGAGTTGCCCTTGAAAAAAGGCACGTATCTTCATGCGCCGATGATGGAGCATGCGCGCACGTTCATTCGCGGCAGTGTGAAGGCGAAGCAGCCGTTTTTCTGTTACATCCCCACGGCCATTCCGCACGCGGCGATGCATGCGCCCAAGGCGCTGCACGAAAAATGGCGCAAGGTGTTTCCGCAGTTTGACAAAAAGATCGGCAAGTACGGCGCNGGCGGTGAGCCGTGTCCGGATGTGGTCAACCCAATCGCCGGCTTTGCGGCGATGATGGAGCATCTGGACAACGAGATCNGCNCNCTGCTCAAGCTGCTCGATGAACTGAGCGTGGACGANAACACGCTGNTNATGTTCACCAGCGACAACGGCGCGCACAAGGAGGGTGGGCATGATCCGATATTTTGGAAATCCTCCGGCGGNCTGCGCGGGCACAANCGCGACATGCACGANGGNGGNATNCGNGNGCCNATGCTCGCCCGNTGGCCCNGCGTGATTGCCCCCGGCAGCACCACCGCGCACATCAGCGGCTTTCAGGATATTCTGCCGACGGTTTGCGAACTGGTGGGCCAACCGGTGCCACCGCAGAACACTGGCATTTCCTTTGTGCCGACCTTGCGCGGGCAGGGCGCCAAACAGCGGNCGCATGAGTATTTGTACTTCGAATTCTGCAAGGGCGCCAAGCAGGTGATCGTNTCGCAGGCGGTGCGTCTGGGCGATTGGAAGGCCTTCCGCGCNGCCGGCAAGCCGATGGAGGTGTTTAACCTCAAGGCTGATCCATTCGAGAAAGAGAATCTCGCAGCCAAGCGGCCCGAACTGGTGCGTAAGTTTGAGGGAATTATTAAGGAAGCGCACGTGCCCTTGCCGCGTTAGATTGAATTGAATGTGCAAATTATCATTCGTGATGTAAGCTTTTTTCAATGAATCGATGGATTTCTTTTTTGGCGTTCTGTTCTCTTGTGTTGTGTGCACGGGCGGATGAGGAGTTTAAAAAAGAGATTCGGCCGATCCTGCAAAAGCATTGTTTTGGATGCCACGGAGAGAAAAAGGAGAAAGGGGATCTTCGGTTGGATACGCTTGATCCAGATATTGTGCGGGGCACCTCGGCAGAGCGGTGGCATGATGCATTAAATAAAATTAATTTAGGAGAAATGCCCCCTGAAAAGGANCCCCCATTAACGGCTGCTGAAAGAAGGAGGTTAACCAGTTGGATTACTCAGCGCCTCAAGGCGGCTGCTGATATTCGGAGCAATGCAGGTGAGCAGGCGGTATTAAGACGCCTCAATCGTACTGAATATCAATATACAATGACCGATCTCTTGGGGTTGGAAATGAATTACAGTGAGAACTTACCATCTGATGCTTCCTCACCAGAGGGCTTTAAGAATAACGGTGCTTCCCTAGGAATGGCCGCGCTGCAAATTGAAACCAGTCTAAAAACTGCAAGGAGAGCATTCGATTCTATCCTAATGGATGGAGATGGAAGGCAGGTCAAAAGAGAAGTTACCCAAATCAATCAGATAAAAAGTAAAATAAGAGGTCCATTGTCTAAGAATTTCATTGGCATTCCATCGGGCCGTCTAGGGCGGGTTAACTATTGGCATGGATCTTTTCAGGACCTGCCTAGGAAAGGTAGATTTAGTATTCGAGTAAAGGCCTACACGGACAGAAAATTGGGCCAGCCCGCACCTATCCTCTCTGCTCAATATNGATATTTTGTTTCCGGATTAACCCTTAATATAATAAGCGATGCTGGGAAAATTGCGATTACCTCGAGCTCGCCTCAGTACTATGAGATTTCTGGTCTCTCCGAGTTCTTNCCTCAGCCGGCCGCTAATGTTCCAGATGATAAATTAAAAGGAATTATTTCCCTCAGAAACGCCCTCCAAGACGGCGAATCACCGCCTAGGGCAATCGANAAGGTAATTGAGGTAAAAAATAATAAAGGCAAGGTCACAAAANGGAAGGTCAAGGTTTACCCAGAGGATCCTGATTTTCCCAGGATTATCATCGANTCTGTGGAGTTCGTTCGTAATGACTACCCGTCTTGGCCTCCCCCTCTGCACCAAAGAATCATTCATGAAGACGAGGACTTGACTGATTCAAAGGACTTAAAAAACATAATGAGCCGATTCCTGCATCGAGCTTGGAGGCGTTCAGTAAGTGAGAAAGAAATAAATAAATGGTTGGCTCACTACGAGTTCATTCGTAAACAGACGGATACACCTGTTTCGGCTCTCAAAGAAACCTTGTCTGCCGCCTTGGCTTCTCCTCACTTTCTGTATCTGAGCGAGCCTTTCAACTCTGATAAGCCAAGAAAGCTCAATGCTCATGAGTTAGCCGTTAGGCTATCCTATTTTCTTTGGAGTTCGATGCCTGATGAAGAATTATCTGCCCTGGCTGATTCCGGTCGTCTTCTGGAAGGCTCCGTGTTGAAAGGACAGTTTGAGCGGATGTTAAAGGATTCGAAGTCCGACCGATTCGCTAAGGAGTTTTGTGACCAGTGGCTAGATCTAGAGGGAGTCGATAGAGTTGCCATTAATCCTCAATATTACAGGAGCTTTGACAACCGCTTGAAACCGGACATGGTTGGAGAGACTCGAGCTTTCTTCAGGGAAATCCTCCGTAGTAACACCTCGGCTCTGCAATTTATTGATGCAGATTTTACCATGCTTAACGCATCTCTAGCCAAACATTATGGGTTGGAGGGACCTAAGTCTCAAAAATTTGAGCGAGTTCCTCTTCGAGGGACTGGTAGACCGGGAGGCGTGCTGGGGCATGCTTCCACTCACTTGGCAGGATCTGATGGAGCGGACTCCCATCCGATCAAACGTGCGGTTTGGATTAGAGAACGGTTGCTTCATGACCCACCCAATCCTCCTCCTCCAGATGTCCCCGGTGTGGAAGAAAGTGTACCTGACTTTGATAAGCTTTCCGTTCGAGAACAACTTGCTGTTCATCGCAAAAAAGAGGCTTGCGCAGATTGTCACCGCAGTATCGACCCATGGGGAATTGCTCTTGAGAGATACGATGCGATTGGACTGCAAAGGGAAAAGACTGCTCGTCGAAAGAAACCCGTTTCCGCTGAAACTATTCTGCCGGGAAACCATGAAATCNCTGGGTTGGCTGATCTCCAGAAATACCTGCTCAATCAAAGGCGCGAGCAATTTGCCAAGGCATTGGTAACTAAATTACTGACCTATGCTCTGGGCCGCTCCTTGAAACTGGCCGATNAACCCTTGATTGAAGAGCTTAGTNCCNAGTTNGCAAAGGACGACTACCGGCTTTCTGGTTTGATGGNGAATATTGTTATAAGCGGACCTTTTTTATCGCGGTAATATCGACAAATATGTATCCTCTAAAAACAATTTGCAGGGAGCTTCCATGAATCAAAATCCATCTCAAATGAATCGTAGAACCATGCTCAAGGCGGCGGGCATCACAATGGCATTGCCTTGGATGGAATCCTTGATGGGTGCTCAAGATAAATCACCGCCCAAGAGGTTCTGTTCAATCTATTTTCCCTATGGTGTGAGCTTACCCAAACAAGACGGGGAATACGGCCAGTGGAACTGGTTCCCCAAGGGGGAGGGAAAGGATTTCACTTTTAACAAATCCCTCGAGTCCCTCGAACCTCTGCGCGATCAGGTCACGGTTCTTGGTGGGCTTTCCCATCCAAAAGTTCGTCGTATTGGGGGACATGATAGTGGTGATACCTTTCTAACCGGAGAGGAAATGAGCCTTGCTGCTAATGGGNTGAAAAATTCAATCTCGCTGGATCAGTTTATGGCTCGTACGCATAAGCTTGGTGCGAGTACCCGGTTCACCAGCCTGACTCTTTCCTCTGATGGGGGGGTTGGTATGCCTACCCGAGCCAATACCCTTTCCTTTTCTCGCGCCGGCCAGCCTATTCCCTCCTTTAACCGTCCGGCTATTGTCTTTGAACGTCTATTTGGATTNAAGGGAGACTCCATTGAAGCCCAGAGAAAAGGCCTGACCCGNACCGGTAGCCATTTGGATTTGTTACTGGATGAAGCAAAAAGCCTCCACCGCAAATTGGGCAAGGCAGACCAGGGTAAGCTGGATCAGTACCTGACATCCGTTCGTGAGATTGAGCAGGATGTTGAGCGTTCGGCACAGTGGTTAAACGTACCTCGTCCGAAAGTGAGTGCCGAGGGACTTAGCNTGGATGCAGACAACGAAACACCGGGCAAACTCATTCACACGATGCTCGACTTGATTGCCCTTGCTTTCCAAACCGATTCCACACGCTTTATTACTTATCAGCTNGCGAGCATGCATGGGGCCATCTCCATTGCGAATAAGTTCCCAACGCTACTGGGTTTCAACAAAGACGCCCACGGATTAGCCCATGGTGCCGGGAAGGGGAAGGGGGCAGAGAACAGAGGCAAATGGGATCGTTATCAGACCGAATGCTTGGCCTATNTGATCAAGCGGTTGAGTGAGATGAAGGAAGGTAATGGTTCAGTTCTAGATAACACCTGCATTTTTTACGGAAGCAGCAATAGTAAGACTCATAACAATACCAATTACCCGTTGATCCTCGCTGGCGGTAAAAACATGGGCTATCAACATGGCCAATACCTCACCTTCGGCAAAGACGTTCCACTTGCCAACCTGTTTGTCACCATACAAACACGAATGGGTGTAAAGTCTGATTCCTTCGCTGATAGCACCGGCGACCTCGATGCGTCTGTAGCGTAGCGTCGATGATCACCCTCAACGGCGTCGAAAAATCTCATGGCGGCCGCACGCTTTTTAGTGAGGTTTCGCTTCAGCTGAACCGTGGCGATCGGCTCGGATTGGTTGGCCCCAATGGCGCGGGCAAGACGACGCTCTTCAATATCATTCTGGGCGAAGAATCTTCCGATGCGGGNGCGGTGGAGTTGAAGCGCAATCTNGGCCTTGGCTTCCTGCCTCAGGAGAGCNTGCCGGTGAATGACGAGACNGTGCTGGAGCTGGCGTTGTCTGTCTCGCCGGAATTCCTCGCAGCGCGAGAGAAGGTGCTCCGTGAGGATGCAGCAGGGGCGGAGGCGTTTGAGATTTACGAGTCGCATGGTGGTGGGCAGTTGGAGGCCAAAGCCAAGCGCATCCTCGCTGGCCTGAGTTTTCGCGAGAGTGACTTCGCCCGGCCAGCCAATCAGATGAGCGGCGGCTGGGTGATGCGCGCGCACATCGCACGACTGCTGGTGCAGGAGCCGGATCTGTTGATGCTCGATGAGCCGACGAANCATCTCGACCTCGAGGCGTTGCTGTGGCTGCAGGATTATTTAAAGGCGTATCCGGGCGCCATCCTGATGGTGTCGCACGACCGCGAGTTTCTCAATCAGCTGGTGCACGGCATTCTTGAATTACGACGCGAGCGGCTCTACCGCTGGACGGGCAACTACGATTCTTTTCTCGAGCAGCGCGATGCTCACGAGGCGCAGCAGTTGGCTGAACACAAAAACGCGCAGCGCCAAATTGACCATTTGCAATCGTTCGTCGATCGGTTCCGCGCCAAGAACACGAAGGCCACGCAGGCCAAGAGCAAACAGAAGCAGATTGACCGCATCCGCGCCGGCATGGCCGATGCGCCACAGGGCGTCGACCGGCAAATGAAAGGCTTTCAGTTTCCTCAGCCCGAACGCAGCGGCCAGCGTGTCNTNGCGCTCAAGGACATCGACTTTGCCTACGGCGANAACACCGTTTATAGCGGGATGAATCTCGAGGTGGAGCGCGGGCAAAAGACCGTCCTTGTCGGTCCCAATGGCGCGGGCAAATCCACCCTGCTCAAGTTGATGGCCGGCGTCCTTGAGCCGCAAACCGGCCAGCACCTCCTTGGCCATAACGCCAAGAGCGGGTACTACTCACAAAACCGTGTCGATGTCCTTACCCCTGCCGCGACGGTTCTAGAGGAGGCCCTCGACACTCCCCAGCCGCTCACCGAGGAACGCGCCCGCACCATCCTTGGCACTTTCCTTTTTCGCGGCGACGATGTCTTCAAGCGCGTCAGCGTACTCAGCGGCGGTGAGAAAAGCCGACTCGCCCTTGTAAAGCTCCTCCTTGATCCGCCCAATTTCCTGCTCATGGACGAGCCCACGACCCACTTGGACCTCGCCAGCATTGATGCCCTTATCGAAGCCCTTAAGCAATTTCAGGGCACGCTCGCCTTCATCAGTCACGACGTCCATTTCATCCGCCAACTTTCCACTCACACGGTTCACGTGCAGGACGGCTGCCTTCGCCATTTCCCCGGCGGCTACGATTATTACCTCCACAAAACCCAAAGCCCAACCCCCGCCAAATCCGCCAACAACAACGTCACCAAATCCACTTCAAAATCAGCCGACCGCGCCCGCAAACGCGCAGAGGCCGAGGCTCGCAATGCTCGCAGCCGCGAACGCCGCGGCATTCAGAAGGAAGTGAAGCGTCTGGAGGACGAAATCCAGGATGCCGAGCGGAAGATTGCAGAACTTACGGCGGAACTGGAGAAGCCTGAAACCTACGATAACCCGTCCCGCGCCATGACCATCAACCGCGAACTAACTCAGATCCAAACCACCCTTGACAGCCTCACCCCCGAGTGGGAGTCCGCTGCCGAAAAGTTGGAACAGATCGGCTAGAGTTCCTTGATCTTGATGTTGCGGAAGTGGAGGTTGTTGGGCTGGCCGTGGTCCTGTAGGCCGATGTAGCCCTCGAGCGGGCGATTTTTCATGGGCGTCTTGTCCAGCTGAATGTCCACGATTTGTTCGCCATTGAGCTTCACCTTCAGGTGATGGCCCTTGCAGGTGACGATCATGGTGTTCCATTCACCGGGTTTCTTGGACATGTTTTTCGACGCGCCCACGGTGCGAATGATGCCGCCGTGATCGTGTGGGCCCACTTTCTTTTTGCCAAATGAATCCAGTACTTGCGCCTCGATGCCCGTGTTCACGGGATTCTTCAGGTCGCCCACGCGGAAGTGAATGCCGCTGTTGCCCTTGGGCGGGTACTTGTATTCCACGTGCAGCACGAAGTCCTTGTACTTTTTCTCGCTCCAGAGATAGGCACTATAGCGTTGCCAACCGCGTTCGCCGGGGCGTGGCTTGATGAGCAGCGAACCGTCTTTTTGCGGTAGCCAATTGCCGGTGGTCTGCCAGCCGGGGAGGTCCTTGCCGTTGTATAGCGTTACCCATCCCTTGTCCTCGGCAGACAGCAGCGGGGCGAGCGCGATGAGAATGACCAGGAATATTTTTTTCATGTGAACTCCTACTTCAGCTCAATGATTTCGATGTTGCGCCAGCTCACCTCGAACGGACCCGTGCCCTTGCGAATGCCGTGCACTTGCAGGCCGATAAAGCCCTTCGGGTGACTCTTGAATTTCTCCTCGTGCACAAGATCCGAAATCTGTTTGCCATTGATCCACACTTGAATGCGCGGGCCTTGTGCCAGCACACGGTAGGCGTTCCATTTGCCGTCTTTGAAATGCTTGTGCGGCTTGCGCTTGTCTTTCGGGGTCATCCAGCCGCCGGCGGCCTCGCCATAAATGTAGCCAGACTCCGCACCGTTCTTGCCACTCATTTCAATTTCCACTTGCGGCCCATTCACGCGACCCTTGGGGCCGTTCTTGGTCTGGGACCGAATCTGTACGCCGCTGTTCAGGCCGTTATCCACCTTCACTTCGAACTTCAGATCAAAGTTGCCGTACAACTTGTCTGAGCACAGGAACGAGTTCGGGCTGCCTTCCTTGGTCTTGCCGACAATCGCGCTGTTCTCCACGCGGTACGTCGCAGTGCCGTTGCGCTGCGTCCAGCCCTTTAGCGTTTTGCCGTCAAAGATCGGCGTGTACTTGTCCTTCGCCAATATGTTGATGGAAAAGGACAGCAATAGAATCGAGGTGAGCAAATGCTTGGTCATGCGCAAACTCTTGCCGCGCGCCCGCTTTTCGTCAATGGCGGAAATGACCGTAACACTATGG
>PBOM01000078.1 GCA_002724355.1 Actinomycetota bacterium
CCCGGTCAGGGAACCATCTGGTTGGACATCGAAAGACAGCAGACGAGAGCCATATGACTCTGCTATTACCAGTTGGTTTTCACCGGGGCTTATAACTGTGCCATTAGGGAAGTCGAGGCAATCAGGGCCTGGTCTGGCTGTTCCATCGGGATCGACAATGGCGAGGGTGGCTTGAGCGAATTTCTCACCTTCCTCGAACCCGAAATTACCTACGTAAGCGACGCCGCTTGGGCTTACCACCATGTCATTGCAGGGTCCGCCAGCAATATGTGAAAGATCGGCGTGGGTAGTTACCTCACCGGATTCGTTCATTCGTTTGAGTGTTCTATCGAGCATCGAGACAAATAACAGATCGCCGTTTGGGAGCCATCCGAGACCCGATGGTTGGGTCGGGACTTCGAGAATCAACTCCTCTGATCCGTTCTCATCTACACGAAAGATGCCATGGCGATAAAAGTCCGAGAACCATAGATGTCCGTCGCGCCATCGAGGGCCCTCTCCGAACGCTAAACCTGTCAGCACAATCTCTGTTTCCACTACAACTCCAGATCTCATTCTTTAAAAGTCGAGCTAGCGACTACAACGAAGCTAGCGTCCTGAGGCGTGGGAGAACTGAGCCGTCAAGAAGCCCGCCTTCGACTGGTAGTGAACCGCGACGACGTTGATCGAATTTCGGGTGAACTCTGGCATCTCGGAACGCTTGGCATTGAAGAGCAATTAGATGGTGATGATGTGATTCTCTTAGCGGGATTCGATTCGGCGGTTGCAGCTGATGAGGCTGCGACACAGTTGGGGCGTTTTGCAATTGTTGAAGAGTTCGGGTCCGGTGACTATTTAGATACTTGGCGAGAGTTCGCGACTGTCTATCGAACAGGTAATCGGCTAGTGGTTAAAGCGCCATGGGTTAGTTACGAGCCCGATGGCACCGAGCTCGTTCTTTGGATCGACCCTGGGCGCTCATTCGGCTCTGGAAGTCATCCATCTACTCAACTCGCCTTAGCTGAGTTGGAGCGGCTGTTGGAGGGTAATGAATCTGTCCTTGATGTTGGTTGTGGGAGCGGCATTTTGGCTGTTGCTGCTGCTCGTCTGGGAGCCACTCGGGTTCTCGCAATCGATATTGATACTGCAGCTCCTGAGGTCACCGTGGGGAACGCTCGAGCTAATGGCGTCGAGGAATTCATTGAGGTGTCGACTAGTCCTTTGAGCGACGTTGCGGAAACCTTCAATGTTGTGGTTGCCAATATGTTGGCTTCGACCCTGATCGAACTTGCGCCGGACTTGATTGGGACGGTTCGACCTCGCGGCCGATTAGTTATTTCAGGCATATTGGATGTTCAAATTGAATCAGTAGTGGAAGCTTTGCGACCGTTGGAACTGTTGACAACGAGAGAACGCGAAGCTGCGGAACAAACCTGGGTTGTTTTAACTTTTGGTTGACCCTATGTGTTTGCGGACCACCATCTGGCGTTGTATCGGGCCCACGTGTAGGTGACCGACTCGTTCCAGTTCACCGTCGAGTTGGAGATCTGTGAGTACGGGCAGAACGGCTTTAAAGAATGCTCTCAGCTCCCAACGTGCTAAGTGAGTGCCAAGACAAAAATGTGCTCCGTGTCCGAATGCCACGTGTTCGTTTGGGGTTCGTTGAACATCGAATCGGTAGGGTTCCGCGAATTGACGTTCGTCTCGGTTCGCCGACGCATGCCAAATGCCGACGTGTTCGCCCGCTTTGATCAGCTGGCCATTGACTTCTGTATCTCGTGTGCAGACTCGGGCGAACTGGATGACAGGTGATGTCCACCGAAGGATTTCTTCGACTGCTGTGTCGATTACATCATCTTCGTCTCGGTGCTCGGCGAGAAAGTCGAGCTCTTCCCGGTGTTCAAGCAGAGCGATCATTCCACCGGTTGCAGCATTTCGAGTTGTCTCATTGCCAGCAAGAATTAGCACGCGGATGTATCCCAGTAGTTGCTGTGGTGTCAGCGGCTCGTTTGCTACTTCTGAGCGCAACAGAATCGATATGAGGTCTGGTCCAGTGCAGCCAGCTAATCGTCGGTCGGCTATTTGCTCAAAGATCCAATCTTCAAATTCGACGAACATTCGACGACGCATCTCTTTCTTGGATTCACCTTCTTTGGCGAATCGCATGAGGGCTGGATCGTCGAAAAGCACTGCTGTCCAAGCGTGGACCTGTTCCCAATCTTGGGGGGAGGCGCCCATCATTTCGCATATTGCCGCGAGGGGGAGTTTCACCGCTAAGTCTTCAACCAGGTCTGCTGTCCCGTGGTTTCGGACCTGATTGGCGAATTCGGTGGCATACATCTGAGCGTGGAGAGTGAGAGATTCTTCGCGTGACCGCATCGCCTTGGGCGTGAACTCCGGAGCGACGAGGCGGCGCATGTCCCAGTGGACGGGTCGGTCGGTATAGATGAAATCGGGTGGTTCGTTGGGGTCCCAACCTCGTTCAATCATTCGTTCGCGATACCCGTCCCAAAATCGGGTGTCTCGTTCCGCTAGGTCAAGTCGCAGTCGTCCTTCGCCATTCGCGAAAGTTTCGTTATCTCCAGATACGTGCTTCACGTCGGCATAGCGAGTGATTGACCAGAACGGAGTGATTCCTTCTCGTTCGTACCAGTACACCGGCGCCTCATCACGGAACAAGTCCCATTCAGCCCAGGGGTAACCCTCGGTGCGGTAACGCTCTAGGTCATGGATGATTGCTTCATCGACGTGCATGATTCTCCCTGATAACAGTCATGGTAATGAGAAAGCGCAGGCCAAGTAGGACCGAATCGACTCGAGAGCGTTAAAGTCCCATGATGGCCAATTCGCCAGTAATTTGGTTTGATCGTTCACCAGATCCAGCCTTACTTGAGTTTCTGAGTGGGCAGGCAGATTTCGTATGGCCGATATCGGATGATCCTCTCGAAAGTCTCGATGCGGCCGACGGGGTGATAGCTGGTGCTTCGCTGACTTACGATCAATCCGTATTCGCTAAAGCACCGAAGCTAAAGGTCGTAGCTCGTGCCGGGATTGGCTTCGACAACGTTGTTTTGGCGGACGCTACGTCTTTGGGGATAACGGTTTGCAACACGCCTGATGGTCCTACTGTTTCGACTGCTGAGCATGCCTTGGCGCTTATGCTTTCGGTTTCAAAGGACCTCAAGCAAAGTGAAGGACGTCTCCAACGTCAAGAGGGTAATTACGGTCCAAGCCACACGGCTATTGAACTCGATGGAGCATTACTCGCTTTGATCGGATTAGGCAGGATTGGGTCGCGGGTGGCAAAGATTGCTTCAGCGATGGGGATGCGTGTCACTGCGTACGATCCCTTTGAAGCAGATGACAGGTTCGAAGATCTTGGAGTTGAACGTGCTGTCAACCTCCGCGAGGCAGTGTCTTCAGCTCACATTGTTTCCATTCACGCACCACTGACTCCAGAGACTCGTCATCTCGTTGATGCTGATCTGCTCAGCCATATGCAGGACGGGGTTTTCATTGTGAATACCGCTCGGGGCGGCCTTATCGACGACGAAGCTTTGCTTGCCGCGCTGAACAGCGGAAAGGTGGCAGCAGCGGGTTTAGACGTCACCGAACCAGAGCCACTTCCATCGGGGCACCCGTTGCTCGACCATCAACATGTTGTTGTCACACCTCATGTCGCGTCTGCGACGAAAGAGGGGCGGAAACGAATTTTCGGTATGGCGTTAGAACAGGTTCTTTGCGCTCTGGAAGGCACCGAGCCTTCACATATCCTTAATCCGGAAGTTTGGCCGGGTCGAAACTCTGAGCGTGTTGACACGTAACACATCTCGATAACAGATTTTCAGTCCTAAGCTCCTGTGCATGACAGACCACGGCAAGGGGCCAGCTTGGAGTAACTGGTCCGGAAAACTTTCCGCTCGTCCTAAGAGCGTCGTTCAAGTTGGCAGCGTTGAAGCGATCAGGAGTGAGCTATTGGCGGCGCGAGACGGCGGGTGGACTGTTCGCACCTCCGGTACTGCACATTCGCATTATCCGTTGCTGCCTACGAGTGGCGTAATCCTAGACACTCGTCCTCTTGCCGGACTTGTCGCCGTTGACAACGATGCTATGACCGCAACGTTTCGCGCTGGCACCAAGATTCACGCTTGCGGACGTCCGTTACTTGACCATGGCATGGGTTTGTTGAACCAAGGCGACATTGATCAACAATCAATCGGAGGGGCTATAGCGACTGGAACTCACGGAACCGGAGTCGAGCTCGGAAGTTTCTCGAGCGCCGTTACTCAGTTATCGATTCTGTTAGTTGACGGTTCGGTTGTGACCTGCGATCAGGAGACGGAAGCTGATCTTTTTGAAGCAGCGCGTCTGTCATTGGGGGCAATAGGGGTCGTGTTAGAAGTCACTCTGCGAGTGAGGGAGGCGTACCGTCTCGAAGAACGCCAGTGGTTTGAACCACTCGAAAGTGTCATGGACCGAATTGAGGAACTGACCTCCGCCACTCGACATTTCGAGTACTTCTGGTGGCCTGGGCAGGATCGGGCGGTGTGCAAGTCGATCGATCTAACCGATGAGCCATGTCGATATCCGTTAGGAGACGAAGGTCAACGCTTGGCCTGGAGTTTCGAAGTTTTGCCAAACCAACGAGTCAATCCACACACCGAAATGGAGTATTCGATACCCGCCGAACATGGCCCTGCATGTGTAGTGGAAATTAGGGAACTACTAGAGCGCAAGTTCCCCGATGTCGCTTGGCCGATTGAATATAGGACCGTCGCACCTGACGACGTGTGGCTCTCACCTGCTCGTAAACGTCCTACCGTGACAATTTCCATTCACGAGGATGTAGTTCGCGACGAAACAGCGTATTACCAGTCTGCAGAAAAGATCTTTCGGTCCTACGGGGGCCGACCCCATTGGGGCAAGGTTCATTATTTAAACGCCGACGAGTTGTCGGGAGAGTACGAGCGTTGGGTGGACTGGTGGAACATTCGAAATGAGCTTGACCCCACGGGAACACTGTTGAATGAAGACCTTAAGAAGCTACGTTCGCCGTGAGTTCACTTCAGCTAGTTGACCATCTTCCTTCGCAACCAAATGCTGAAAACTTGCTTGATGGGTTTTTGAACTGGGCTTTAGCGGCCGGTATTGAACTGTACGAGAGCCAGGAGGAAGCCGTACTTGAGTTCTTCGCGGGGCAACATGTGATTCTGACGACGCCGACTGGTTCCGGAAAATCTTTGGTTGGCACCGCAGCGCATTTTGATGCCTTGGCCAACTCAAAACGCTGCTGGTACACAGCCCCCATTAAAGCATTGGTTTCCGAAAAATTTTTTGCCCTGTGCGAGCAGCTTGGAGCCGACAACGTAGGAATGATCACCGGCGACGCGTCTGTGAACCCAGACGCACCAATTATTTGCTGCACTCAAGAGGTGTTAGCCAATCTTGCTTTACGTCATGGCTCTGCAGCACCTGTCGACACTGCTGTTATCGATGAGTTTCACTACTACTCAGATCGGGACAGAGGCTGGGCTTGGCAGGTCCCTCTCCTCGAGTTAATGAACACCCAGTTCCTTTTGATGAGTGCAACCGTTGGCCCAACAGAATTTTTCCTGCAGGACCTAGAGCAACGAACAGGGCGTGCAGCTGTTGAGGTCACCTCCACTCAGCGACCCGTTCCGTTGGATTGGGAATATAGAGAGTCAACGTTGCTCGAATCAGTTCATGAGCTGGTCGAGCTTGATCGCGCACCCATATATATCGTTCACTTCACACAACGCGCGGCCTCCGAACGGGCTCAGGCGTTAACCAGTTTGGATGTGCTTTCCCGCTCTGAGAAAGACCAGTTACGAGATGCAATCGGCGACTTTCGCTTCGATTCACCTTTTGGGAAGGACGTCGCTCGGTTCGTTAAGGCTGGGATCGGTGTGCACCATGCCGGTCTGTTACCGAAATATCGGCTACTCGTTGAACGATTAGCTCAAGATGGTCTCCTGAAGCTTATCTGTGGCACCGACACCCTTGGAGTTGGTGTCAACGTCCCAATTCGCACCGTTCTTTTCAGCCAGTTGTGCAAGTTTGATGGACATGGCACGGCGATTCTTAGTGTTCGAGACTTCCATCAAATTGCGGGTAGGGCTGGCCGCAAAGGGTTCGATGATCAGGGATATGTTTGGTGTCAGGCACCTGAGCATCACGTTGAAAATCTGAAAGCGGCGGTGAAGGCCGGTGACGATCCCAAGAAGCGCAGGAAGATGCAACGCAAGAAGCCTCCCGAACGAGGTTACGCCCATTGGGATGACAAAACGTTCGAACGGCTGCGCGCAGGTCAACCAGAAAAGTTGAACTCTAGTTTCGCTGTGTCACATTCAATGCTTTTGAATGTGTTGGATCGGCCAGGGGACGGGTGCAGAAGTCTGCGAACCCTTCTCACCACTAATCATGAGTTGCGTCCACAACAACGCTTCCATATAAGACAGGCGATCGGCATGTACCGCTCGCTCACTGCTGCTGGGATCGTTGAGACTCTGGAAGAGCCTGACGGTGATGACCGTCTTGTGCGAGTCAATGTTGACCTACAAGCTGAGTTTGATTTAACCGGGACTCTTTCGCCATTTGTTTTAGATGCTGTAGAGCTGTTGGACTCAACTGATTTGAGTTATGCCCTTGATGTCGTAACAGTCGTCGAATCCGTTCTTGAAAATCCGAGCATTATCTTGACTCGTCAGGCTGACAAGGCACGCGACGAGTTGTTCGCCGAGTTGAAGCGCGAAGGAGTCGAGTACGAGGAGCGTATCGCTCGGCTTGATGACGTTGAGTGGCCTAAACCCTTGAGGGAGTTCTTGTACTCAACTTTTGACGCTTGGGCTAGTCACCATCCTTGGATCGGACAAGAAAATCTTCGCCCTAAGTCCATAGTTCGTGACATGTACGAGCGGGCTATGACGTTTCGCGAATACGTCAACTTTTATGGTGTTAAGGGTTCTGAAGGAGTTCTACTCCGTTACTTGACTGATGCTTATAAGGGTTTAATTAAGACAGTTCCGGATGCTTCTTGGACTGATGATTTGAGCGATGTGAGCGAATGGTTACAAACTTTGGTTCGTCAAGTCGACAGCAGCTTGATCGACGAGTGGGAGCGTTTACAGAACCCAGAAGATGTATCGGTAGAAGTTCGCCCCGAAACACCCGACATCACTACTCAGGTTCAAGCGTTCAACGTCATGATCCGCAACGGCGCTTTTCGCTGGCTACGACTGTTCGCTAATGCTGATTATGTGGGTTTGGCGAAAGATGCTGATGGAGAGTTAGCCGATCCGGACGCCTTGGAGCAGGTGGTGGCACTGTATTGGCAACAATTTGATCGCGTTTTGATCGATGCGGATGCGCGTTCCAAGGTCTGGGTGAGTATCGAACAACCAGAGGGAAACCGTTGTGGGGTTGAGCAAATCATTTGTGATCCCGAGGGTTTTAACGAATGGCGTATAAGAGGTTTTGTGGATCTTGAAGAGTCTCGCTCAGTGGGTGAAGCGGTCATGAAGTTGACCGAAATTGTGTCGTTATAAGTGCTGCTTGGCGGTCAGATAATGACCATGTAAATGCACAAAGCGATTATGGCTAGTCCAACTAGCCATCCAAAAATCCGATATTTCGCAGGTCCGGGCCAATCATCGTTCACGACGGAAGACGGTAGTTGGGGGCCTCTTTCGTGATCATGATGTCGTGGGGGTGACTTTCGCGTAAGGCTGAAGCGGTGATCTTGACGAAGCGGGTTTTCGTTCTCATCTCATCGATGTTTTTGGTTCCGCAGTACCCCATAGCTTGCCGTAACCCACCAACGAGTTGATGGAGCACGTTAGAAATCGGTCCTTTGTAGGCAACTCTTCCTTCTATGCCCTCTGGCACAAGCAAGTCTTCGTCTCGAAGATCCTGGAAGTATCGATCTTTCGAAAAACTGCGGCCTTTCATGGCGCCAATTGAGCCCATGCCTCGATATTCCTTGAATCGTTCACCTTGGTAGAGCACTACTTCGCCCGGGCTTTCATCAACACCGGCAAGCAGTCCTCCGACCATGGCGCACTCAGCCCCAGCAGCTATCGCTTTCGCGAGATCTCCAGAAAATTGCATTCCGCCGTCAGCGATAACAGGTACGTCGAATTCGGCTGCAGCGCTAGCGCAGTCATAAACAGCTGTGATCTGAGGCACACCGACCCCTGCGACGACCCGGGTAGTACAGATCGAACCCGGCCCGATCCCAACTTTGATGCCATCGGCTCCAGCATCAATCAAGGCTCGGGTAGCGTCTCCTGTGGCCACATTTCCGGCTACAACTTCGACGGAGTAGTTGGCTTTGACCTTGGCAACCATTTCGATGACATCTCGACTGTGGCCGTGGGCTGTGTCGATCACAAGGACATCCACGTCTCGTTCGACTAGTGCAGCCACTCGATCATCAACTCCGGCACCGACTCCAACCGCCGCCGCGACTAACAGACGTCCACGTTCGTCTTTCGCAGAGTCGGGATATCGAATCTTTTTTTCGATGTCTTTGACTGTGATCAGACCGATTAATCGGTATTCCTCATCGACGATGGGTAACTTCTCAATTCGATGTTTCCCTAACACAACCTGAGCTTCTTCGAGTGTGGTGCCTTCTCGGGCAGTAACTAACCCATCAGAAGTCATAACTTCTGAAATGTTGCGCCCATAGTCAGTTTCGAATCGAAGATCTCGGTTTGTGAGGATGCCGACGAGCTTTCGTTCTTCGTCAGTGATTGGTACACCACTGATTTTGAATCGGCCCATTAGCTCTTCCGCTTGAGCCAACGTCGCATGAGGAGGCAACGTGATGGGCTCCACGATCATTCCGGACTCGGATCGCTTCACCTTGTCCACTTCGTTTGCTTGTTCCTCAATGTCAAGGTTTCGATGGATTACGCCGATTCCACCATGACGCGCCATTGCAATCGCTAGCCGGGCTTCTGTGACGGTGTCCATCGCAGCGCTTGCAAGTGGAATGTTTAGGTCGATGTTCTTACTGAAGCGGCACTTTGTGTCTACTGCGTCGGGTAACACTTCCGACGCTGCGGGAAGAAGGAGCACGTCATCAAAGGTCAAACCCTCTATCGCAAATTTTTCATCCTCGGCGGGGAAGGAAAACGGAGAGGAAGCCATGACGAACGATACCTCGGGTTCCTTAGTAACGGGTGTACTGGTCGTCTACCGTATGCGCTACGACAGGAGCGGCATGGCTGACTTTCAACAACAAGGCCCGATTACCACGCTGCACCGCTTGGTTGACAGTGACGGTGCGGAGGTCTCAAGATTTTTCGATCAACGCGACGTGGGCAAACGAGTCGCTTTGATTTTGCCTTGTCTCATCAGCGAATTTGACGGTCCGGCGTTACCTCGAATGGTTGAACAACTCGGTGAGCTTGACTGGTTGGGAAGAGTGATCGTTGGGGTCGACGGGGCCGATAGCAACTCTTTTGAGGCCGCTCGAACACTCATTACGCAACTCCCCCAAGCGACCACCACCGTTTGGAACGACGACGACGCAATGAAAGCATTTGATCAGAAGTTGGGCATCGCGGCGGGGAGCGGTAAGGGCCGAAACTTGTGGCGGTGTGTGGGAGTGGCTGCAGGTTTCGAAGAGGTTGACACCATCGTGGTGCATGACGCCGACATTTCGACCTATGAATCTTCATTCGTCGCCAGGTTGGCTCAGCCAATAGTTGATGATCGGTTGGGATTTGACTTCGTAAAGGGTTTTTATCCTCGGTTCGATAGCGCAGGTTTGAATGGACGGCTTACTCGACTGTTAGTAGGGCCTTTGCTTGAGTCGCTGATCTCGTTAGCGCCCGAAAATGCTGACCTTCGGTACCTAGGGTCCTTTCGATATCCATTAGCTGGGGAATTCGCTTCACGGATTTCGGTCGCGCAATCAATAGCCATGCCCGAACATTGGGGTGTCGACATTTCTTTACTCGCAGCCGTAAAAGCTTTGGGCGCCGGCATCGCACAAACCGACCTGAGTGACCGCTACGACCACAAACATCAATTACTTTCAGCAGACAACGCTGAGGTAGGCCTGCACAGGATGGCTAGAGACGTCATTAGTACCCTGCTGTCAATCGCCGGTAGAGACATCGTTGACGCGGATACGTTTGACGAAAAGCTTCAACACGCAGTGTCTGCTCATCGCGCTAACGCAATTAGCAATGGCATTCCGGTGAACGAAGATGAGGAGTTGGTAGCAGTGAAGTTGTTTTCGCAACTAATTAGAGAAACCCAACGTGTTCTTCCTCCTGATCTGCCCTCCTGGGATCAGCTGCGTTGCGAGTTTCCTGGCTGTGTTCAGGATCTAGCTGAAGTTGTGGATAGCCAAAACACGTCTCCTGGGGCGATAAGCAGTTCGCCGTAGATTTCTTGACCTGATAACAAGTCGGTACTTCGATCCCGGACGTTCAAGGTCATGTCAGTGAAACCCAAGTTGGCGATCACTCGAACAGATGATGCGCCGTCGCCGCGGACAATTCCCAGTAGCGGGCTCTCAAGGTTCATTACTTGTTGAGTTGCTTCGGGATGAAACGCGGGTATCTCTCGGCGGACACTTAATCTTCTGAACAGTTCATCTCGGGCCGTCTTTCGCTTGCCGATCAATGCTGCTTGTCGGGCAGTTACCGTCCGCTTCGGCCTGTTAAGAGCCCGGTTATCGCCTTGTTTCTCCGCGGCCTCTATGTCGTTTGGTTCACCGTCCACCGCCGGCAAATAAAAAGTTGGTATGCCGCGCAAACTTGCGAGAACAGTGTGCGCGGTTAGTAGACGATCGACTCCCAGCAGGGATGTCGCCGAGACGTTTAGCTCATAGGGAAGAATGTGATCTCCATGGCTTCGACCGGACCAAGTGCCCTTAGCTTGAACTGAGGCGTCCACCAGGGCCTGGATTTCGTCTTCGTTTAAGATTCCTTCGGCTGGTCGTAATCCGATGCCGTCGTGACTAGACAAAAAGTTGAGCAAGGTAGTGCGTTCAGGTGGCTGTTCCGCTTCACGTAACCAATCTGCGATTTTGGTGCTAGCGCCGACCGTTAAAGCGTGAGTGAGCAACGGAGCGAGAGTGAAGTTGTAGGCAACATGTGCCTGTTGCCCATCGCGTAGGTACGAGAGATTTTCATCGTGTGGCACGTTGGTTTCCGTAATCAGGGCAGCGCGCGGGTTTCGCCAAGTCAAGAGGTCCCTGAGTAACCGGACTAACTCATGAGTTTCTTCGAGGTGTATGCAACTAGTGCCGACATGTTTTTGTACGTAAGCCACAGCATCAAGACGGAACCATCGAATCCCTGCGAGGAGCAGGACGTCAATGACTCTCAGCATCTCTAGTAGAACTTCGGGTTCCTCCCAGTCCACGTCAACTTGGTCGGGACCGAAGGTGCACCACAAATATTTTGTTCCGGCTGTGGTTTCGCAAGGAACTAACAGATCTGAGGTCCGGGGCCTTACGACCGCTGACACATCGTCATCAGGTGATGCTGTCTTCAAGCAACTTCGCCCTGGTTCAATGTCAGCTGCAAATTCTTCGACCCAACGGTGTGAAGAGCTGACATGGTTGAGGACTAGATCCGCCATGACTTGGTGAGTGGAGGAGATGGAGGTGATGTTGGCCCAGCTGCCATATTGCTCGTCGACGACATGATGGTCAGTGACGGCGAATCCTCCGTCCGAGCTAGATGGATAGAAGGGAAGGATGTGAATCGTAGAAAATGCTTCGCCCATTTCTTGCACGATGGTTTCGAGAACTGCAAGCGGAGCTTGGTCTTCGTCAACGATTTGATCCGGGTAGCAAATCAGCACCGCGTCTCGCTCTGACCATTTTGTTGAGTCGATAGCAGGTTCAGACTCCCCCAATGCGGCCTTGCACTGCGTCAGCAGTTCGCGTCCGTCATGGTTGGGGTAGAGCTTGCCCAGTTGGTCCAAGATTCGTTGTTCTAAGGGCATAACGGCGAAGCGCCGATCTCTAGCTCAATTCTTGAAGATCGGTTAAGACCGTCGCGGCGTGTTCAGCAAGGTCAGGCTTGTCAGCGAAGTCGTACACCTTCGCTATGACTCCATTGGGGTCAATCAAAAAGCTGGCCCGGCGTGGCCACCCAGCGAAGTCATGGTCGGGTGCACGCGCAACTCCGTACGACTCCCCCACGGTCCGCTCTGTGTCCGACAACAACAGAAATGGAAAGTTCTCTTTGTCAGCGAAAGCCTTTTGTTCTTCAACCGTGTCAAAGGAAGCGCCCAAGATTGCGATACCTGCCGCTTCGAAGTCTGAGGCTCGGTCACGGAGCCCCTGTCCTTCAATCGTTCAACCCGGAGTGGCTGCTTTTGGGTACCACCACAGCAACACCCACTGTCCGGCATAGTCACCGAGAGAAACTTCCTTCGCGTCTTGATCAAGCAAAGTAAAGGGCGGTGCCGCAATTCCAGCCTCAAGCATTCAAATCCTCCAAGGTTCGCTCATGCAGAATACGGAAATTCCTATCAAGCGCAACGTTATTTTCGGTTTCATTCAATCGGACCTAGTGTTAGCCCATGCATCCACTCTCAATGATGACCGCAGAGGAACTCGAAACCTGTGTCGCTGTGTTGCGTGACGCCGGCAAAATTGATGACAACTCCACCTTCCATGGTTGCTGCATTTATGAACCACCAAAAGATGAGGTTGCTGGTTGGCAGCACGGCGATACAACGGATCGTCGGCTGGACTTAGTGGTTCGGCACTCTGGTGAAGTTTTTGAGGCCCGGGTATCGGTAACTCGTCGCGAGGTTGATCGTTGGGAAGCGGTTCCAGGCGTTGTGCCCCGAGTCGGGTTCGTTGAGTTGTTCAAAGTAATGGAGGCATGCAGAAACGATCCAACTTTTCAAGAGGCTCTTACCCAACGAGGTATTACTGACTCGTCGACGGTTCAAATAGACCCGTGGCCGACCGGGGACTACGGATTCGATTTTGAGAACGGTCGACGGGTGCAACGCTGCATAGCGTTTCACCGGCCAAGCCCTAACGACAACGGCTACGCGTTTCCTATAGACGGTCTAATGGTTCATGTGGACGTCGACAGTTTGGAAGTGTTGCACGTCGAAGATTTTGGACAGTGGCCGCTAGCTACCGAACGCGGCAACTATGACGTTGAGTCGGTGGTCGAGGACTATGGACCACTCAGAGACGACTTGAAACCCGTGGAAATCACTCAGCCTGAGGGCACNAGTTTCTCTGTNCAAGACAANGAAATCACCTGGCAAAAATGGCGNTTCNGNNTGGTNGTNGATGACACCGAAGGTTTNGTGCTGCATCGTGTGACCTACACGCAAGATGGGGTGGAACGTCCCATCATCGATCGNGCTTCGTTGGCTGAAATGGTGGTTCCTTACGGNGANACTCGCCCAAGNCANACATTNAAACACGCGCTGGACTCAGGTGAGTACGGCTTGGGGATGACGGCCAATTCGTTAACGCTNGGCTGTGATTGTTTAGGAGAAATTTTNTACTTGGATGCNGTTCAGATGCTNGATGATGGCAGNGTCGTTACTACCGGCAACGCAATCTGCATTCANGANGANGACTTCGGNATCGGCTGGAAACACACNGACATGTTGACAGGCGANGTNGAGGTTCGTAGGTCNCGGCGACTGGTGGTAAGCACNATTTCGACAGTGGGAAATTANGAGTACGGGTTTTTCTGGTACTTCCACCTGGACGGTTCCATCAAGCTTGAGATCAAACTGACCGGCATATTGACNACTCGAGCGCACGTCGATGGTGACGANCTGACNTTTGCTCGCCAAGTCGCTCCCAACGTTGCAGGGCCAATTCATCAACATATTTTCTGTGTGCGGCTCGATATGGCGATNGACGGNAACACNAATAATGTNGTTGAGGTCAACACCGAGCCTTTACCTTCTGGNCCCGACAATCCTCACAACACNGCGTTTGCTGCACGGGAAACCGTTNTNNCNAGTGAGCATTCNGCNATGAGGAANACGAATTCGGCTAGNAGTCGATATTGGAGANTNGAGAGTTCCGAGAAAACNAATCGNCTNGGGCGNCCTACNGCATATCGACTGTTGCCATCTGCAACGGCAACNATGTTCGCNTCNGANGATTCNCCTCATGCTCAGCGAGCCATGTTCGCNAAACACAATNTNTGGGTCACGCCNACNGTGCAAGCTGAACGGTACGCGGCGGGNGACTACCCCACNCANAGAAACGCTGGGGAAGGNTTGCCGTCATTCACTTCTGATGACCGCTCCATAACTGACACTGATGTGACTCTNTGGCATAGCTTCGGGCTCACTCACGATGTTCGTGTTGAGGACTATCCAGTTATGCCTACCGAATACGCTGGATTCATGCTGGTTCCGGATGGATTTTTCGACAGGAATCCCGCTATTGACGTAGCGCCCTCCGAGGCGGGTCANTGTCATTGATGTGGNGTTGTTCTCGGAAGCTAGAACGGCNAACATAGGGCTGTGAAAACAACTTTGGAGGGCTGTTGTGCGAGTTATTTCTGATCCGCTGNTACGCGCAGAATCTATGCACAAGACNAAATTGGCTTTTGTTTGCGGTGACCGGACGAGGACCTTCGAAGAGTTCGTA
The DNA here is from genome assembly GCA_002724355.1 of Actinomycetota bacterium. GTDB lineage: Bacteria > Actinomycetota > Acidimicrobiia > Acidimicrobiales > Poriferisodalaceae > UBA6944. The sequence goes on from PBOM01000078.1 coordinate 14,618, forward strand.
GATCGGTGTCGACGAGTGGGATCGGTTCTTGATCTGCTTGGAGTGGGCACTGGTGATCGCGTCGGNTTGTTGGCAGCCAACTCNGATGTCTACGCCGAGTTGTATTGCGGTGTACCTGCATCTGGGCGGGCGATTGTTCCCCTTAACAGCCGTTGGGCTGTACCTGAGTTGGCGTANGCCTTAGAGGACGCCGGCGCCAAAATTTTGATTGCCGATCAAGACGCGGGCGAACTCGCCGAGTGCGTCGATCGAGTGATCTCTTTCGATGAATATGAGCAGCTACTTCAGGAAAGTTCNCCTAAGGAGTTCGCTGACACNAGCGAAGCGGATCTCGCTGGCCTGTTTTATACCGGTGGTACGACAGGTAAGAGCAAGGGCGTCATGCTCACGCATCGCAACCTCATCGCGAACACNTTGCATAGCCAAATAACTATGCCTCTAGGCGCAGACGACACCTATTTGGTCGTNGCNCCAATGTTTCATGCNGCTGGNTCNAACTCTGTCCTTCAGTGTTTAGCGTTGGGTGTCTGTCAGGTCGTCGTACCNGCATTTGAGCCAAACTTGTGTCTTGATCTGATTGAGAAGTACCGATGTTCAGCGACGCTGGCCGTTCCCACCATGGTCGCGGCGCTTGTCGAAGCCCAATCTGCGAATCCTAGAGACACGTCAAGTGTCACTTTGATTTGCCANGGAGCATCACCGATTGCGACNCAGGTACTNAAGCGTGCTCATGAGGAGTTCCCTGANGCAGAGTTGCTCCATCTCTACGGGGCGACTGAGACTGCTCCTTTGGTCACGGGCCTACGGCACGAAGAAAACCTCATAGGAACAAGCCGCGGCAAATCNGTNGGNCANCCCTCGCTAGGAGTGTCANTGCGCATCGATGCNCCTGCNGGAGAAGCCGGNGAAGTTCTGGTGCAAGGACCCAATGTCATGCAGGGGTATTGGAACAAGCCCGAACAGACCGCCGCCGCTCTTCAAAATGGTTGGTATCGAACTGGAGACATTGGCTATTTGGACGATGANGGATTCCTATATCTGGTTGATCGNGCAAAGGACATGATCATTTCNGGTGGAGAGAATGTGTATTGCTCAGAGGTCGAAGANGTGATTTANCAAAATCCGAAGGTTCTTGAGGCGACTGTATTTGGAGTTCCTAATGAACANTGGGGTGAGCAGGTACATGCAGTTGTGGTGCCACGAGACGAGAGTCTCACCTCTGAGGAATTAATCGAATTTTGTAGAGAATCGTTGGGGGGATACAANCTGCCTCGATCGGTTGAGTTTCGCTCAGAGGAACTTCCAAAATCTGGTCCCGGCAAAGTCCTAAAACGCGAATTGCGAGCCCCATATTGGGAAGGGAAAGACAGGTCGATCAACTGATCCGGTNTCCATNATTGGAAGTCGCGTCATCGGATGAATAAATCAACAAAACATNGTCGTCGTTTGTGACCNTAGTGTCCGTGGCAGATAGCTCACGTTCCAAATAACGCCGNCACGAAAGGAATTATGAAACTCGCATTGATGCTCGGCTACTCCGGCGGCAAGCTNCAGNTACCAATGGAACAAATCAAATTGGCTGAAGCNTTGGGTTANCACTCGGTGTGGACAGCTGAAGCCTACGGGTCCGACGCCATGACCCCCCTCGCATANATTGCGGCCCACACNGAGCGAATAAAGCTGGGTACTGGAATCATTCAGCTGGCAGGCAGGGCCCCCGCTATGGCTGCTATGCAAGCACAAACTATCGATGCGTTAGCCGGCGGCAACCGAATGATCGTTGGNCTCGGTGTGTCNGGCCCCCAGATTGTAGAGGGTTGGTACGGCCANCCCTGGGGCAAGCCGTATTGGCGGCTACGCGATTACATCCAAATTATGCGGAAGATATTTGAACGCGAACANCCCGTCACACATGACGGTTCGGAGTATCAGCTGCCGTTCACTGGTGAAGGCACTACCGGTCTAGGGAAGCCCTTGACGTCTATTTTGCACACAAACNCCGACCTGCCGATTTGGTTGGGAAGTGGCTCAGAAGCGACTGTCAAACTGACCGCGGAGTTGTGCGATGGCTGGTTGCCAATGCACTTTGTGCCTGGACGNATGAATCATTTTCGCCCGTGGATCGAGGAAGGTTTCGAACGAGCTAAACGTCGNGGGGTTGACAAGAACTGGCAGGATTTCGAGATCATTGGTCAATGTCCGGTACAGATCACTGACGACGTGACTTCNGTGTTCCGAAAAGCAAAGGACAACATTGCTTTGTACACAGGCGGCATGGGCCACAAGGATGTCAATTTTCATAATCAACACATGGTTCAGAGNGGTTANCCAGATGTCGCTGAGCGGGTCCAAGAGCTNTATCTGGCTGGCCGTAAAGAAGAGGCCGCCGAGTCNATTCCTGATGAATACGTTGACGANGCAGGCCTTTACGGCTCTCCGGANCGGATACGGCAAAGGTTTTTGCANTGGTCTGATAGCGGTCTGACTGGNTTAAACATCAACACTGGTCAAGAAGAAGCGATTCGGTTAATGGCCGATCTAGCTGGCACCAGTAAGCAGTAGTAGGAATTAGGTCGTGGAATCAGCAGCTTTTAGCTTGGGTGACAATTTGGCTCATCCAGTTACCGGAGAGTCGTTATCAGAGTCTGAGCGGCATCGGCAGNTAATTCAGTATTCGGTGTGGGCAGCTGAGTCTGGTTTTGATGCGGTGCACATTGGTGAGCATCACTTCAACGATTACATGTTGAGTTCCCCACCTGTGGTCTTNTCGGCAATCGGTGAACGTGTCCCCGANCTNATTTTGTCGACCGCCGTGACCCTGGTNCCTACGTTGGATCCTGTGCGAGCCACTGAGGATTACTCCACGCTAGATAATCTCTTCCCGGGGAGAGTTGAGATAGTTGCCGGTCGAGGAAACTTNTTCAGCCGTAGCTACCCNGCATTCGGTTTGGATGTGANAGACGCTCGAGACATATTNGAAGAGAAACTTGAACTNTTCCAACTTCTTCTTCGAGAANAGAATGTGACGTGGTCTGGGAAGTTTCGNGGTCCACTGGAGAATGTAACTGTTAGGCCCCGNCCTACGAGCGAGTTGCCTATTTGGATCGGCGCNGGCTCGCCTGCTTCTGCGTTGCTAGCTGCNAAATTAGGTTGCCGATTAATGCTTCCGTCGGTNTTTGGTCATCCGAAAATGTTTGTCCCGATCGTTGAGCAATACAAAGAGGCGTGGGAAGAAGCCGGACGCGANGCGGATGACATNGTCATTGGNTCGTGCTGTCACGCGTTTGCCGGATCAGACCATGCCGATATGAGAGAGCGNTTTGCTCCTCGGTACGGTCATTATTGGAATTTCGTTGACCAATTNATCAGCGACAACACGGGTGGCAAAGTTCAGATGCCGTTNGACTTGGAANCTTTCCTAGCTGGGCCAGCGGTGGCGGGGAGTTCTCAAGAATGCATAGACCGCATGGGAGANCTCCATCAATTGCTCGGTCATAACCGTCAGNTGTTTATGTTTGATTTGGGTGGGGTGTCCGACAGCGAGTTAGAGGAAACAGTTCGGCGCTTCGGGGAAGAGGTCCTGCCTCACCTNCCCGATTAGCTACTAACGNGACCAGTTAGCGATGTGTTCTGGAGTCGCAATACCNTCTTTGAGCTGAGGGTCTGGAATCGGTTCGCCTACTTTGATGCCAAGCGGCAGAACTCCAGCCCAGGTATCTAACAAATAATCTTCTTCATCATCAATGGGTTGACCGGTTCGGATTTTTGAAGATGCTTCGCTGATCGCCATGGACAGCACCAACGTTCCCTTTACTTCCTTGTCATGATGAGGACGAGTAGCTTCAACGCGTCCTGGAATGACATGGTCGCTAATGACATCAAGAGCCCTTGTTTTCTCGTCGAAGTCGTCGACAATGGAGGCTTCGCCCATCAGTACAACGGAGCGATAGTTCATTGAATGGTGCATCAAAGATCGAGCTACCACCAGGCCATCGATCAGGCTGACTGTGACACATAGTTGAGCGCTACGGCCGTCGCGAAGGAGTCGACTTGCAGGAGAACCGTGGAGATACAGCGTCTGGTCTTCGCGTCCGTAGATCATTGGAATTACAACCGGAC
>PBOM01000014.1 GCA_002724355.1 Actinomycetota bacterium
AAGAAGAAAGCCCCCGCGAAGAAGAAAGCCCCGGCGAAGAAGAAAGCCCCGGCGAAGAAGAAAGCCCCGGCGAAAAAGAAAGCCCCGGCGAAGAAGGCCGCGGCTCCAACCGAAGCCGCCCCTCCGGATGATGACGCACCAGAACAACTGGAGACCGAGGTCTCTGATGATCAGCAAGCTCCAGTTGCGCGACCGCTCGTTACTTCGAGTGGACAAGAGCCGGCGCGCCGCGTCGCCGAAGAGACACCCGCTCGTCCCACTCCTAAAAACGAAGAAGCGCAAGGAGAACGTGAGGCGCCAACCGATCGTGATATAGGTTCAGCTCCAGCGGGACCTCCCCCGCGCATGCCCGCGCCGCCGCGATCGGGGAGCGGCAAGCCAATACCGCCACCACCGGGCGCCGCTCCGCCTCGATCAGGCTCAGGGCGAGCTATTCCACCGCCCCCAGGCCCTCCGCGTGCCCGAAAAGCAGATAGTGGCGACTCCCCGGGCGGTCCCCGCCCAGGCGGACGACCCGCAGGCGGTGGACCGCGCAGATCTAATAGACCGGGTGGTGGACAAGGGGGGCCGGGAGGCGCGCCGGGACCAGGAGGCCCACCAATCGGTCCTGATGGCCCTGGAGGTCGTCCAGGAGGCCGTCCAGGTGGACCCCGAGGTGGTCCGCAACAACAACGACGAGGTCGGAAGCAAAAACGGCGCAGACGTCAGCAAGAGGAGCTTCAGCCACAAGAGTTAGCTACTTACACACCCGCAGATGCCCCAGTTCCCGAGGGTGAAGTGGTAATCGAAAGAGGTTCTACGGCTCAAGAAGTAGCAAGCAAACTAAACCGATCAGCCGCTGACGTAGTTAGATTCCTTCTTCAACAAGGAGAAATGGTCACGGCAACCCAATCGCTTAGCGATGACATGGTCGACCTGTTTGCAGCTGAATTAGGAGCGGAAGTTCGTCTCGTCGACCCCGGTGCTGAACAAGAAGAAGAAATCCTTAAAGTTCTAGAAATTGATCTGGATACCACTGGAGCCGCGCCGCGACCACCGGTTATCACAGTTATGGGTCACGTGGACCACGGCAAAACCTTGCTGCTAGATCGCATTCGGTCATCGAATGTCGTAGATGGCGAAGCTGGGGGTATCACTCAACACATTGGCGCCTATCAAGTTGAGCGGGGTGGACAACCCCTTACCTTTATTGACACCCCCGGTCACGCGGCATTCACCAGCATGAGAGCCCGAGGAGCCCAAGCTACTGACATCGTCATTCTTGTGGTTGCCGCCGATGATGGCGTAATGCCGCAAACCCTTGAAGCGATGGATCATGCNCGCGCGGCAGAGGTTCCCATCGTGGTNGCAATTAACAAGATCGATCGTGAAGGCGCTGACCCCAACAAAGTCCTGGCCCAACTCGCTGANCGAGATTTAATACCGGAGTCCTATGGCGGTGATGTCATTACTGTCCCCGTATCGGCTATGACCGAAGAGGGCATTGATGAACTTCTCGATCAAATAGTCCTAGTTGCTGAACTAGAAGAACTGAAAGCCTCACCCGACGGCCGGGCTGTCGGGACGGTACTCGAAGCNAACCTAGATAAAGGAAGAGGACCGGTGGCTACCGTTCTCGTCCAGCAGGGGACGCTCTCAATCGGAGACCCGATGGTGGCAGGAGCCGCATGGGGAAGAGTCCGGGCCATGACCGACGATCTGGGTAACGCTGTAACCGAAGCTGGTCCGTCAACTCCCGTAGAAGTTTTAGGACTTTCAGAGGTGCCCAGATCCGGGGACATCTTCACGGTTGCCCCTGATGAAAAGACCGCAAGCCGAGTAGCCGANACGCGCGAACACTGGCAACGTCAAGCAAATATGGCAACAGTGTCGTCGTCTGGAGGTGGCGGAGCAAAGCTCGAAGACATCTTCAAACAGATTCAAGCCGGCGAGGCGACCACTCTCAACCTGGTTCTCAAAGCCGACGTTCATGGGTCGCTTGAAGCGGTGACCGAAAGCTTGCGGAAACTCGAACGCGACGACGTGAAACTTTCATTTGTGAGCAGGGGCGTTGGTGGCGTCAACGAAAATGACGTTCAGCTAGCGGTCGCTTCGAACGCAACAATTTTAGGTTTCAATGTTCGGCCCGACCGGAAAGCACGTGAAACAGCTGAAACCGAAAACGTCGAAATTCGACTATACGAAATTATTTATCAACTCTTAGAGGACATTGAGAATGCCATGCTCGGGATGCTCGAACCCGAGTTCGAGGAAATTGTTACCGGAGAGGCCCAGGTGCGGCAGGTATTCCGAATATCTGGCGTAGGTCCGATTGCGGGCTGTTTTGTCGAGAATGGCACCATTAGCGACGGGGCGAAAGTTAGGTTCTTGAGAGAAGGANCCATTATNTGGAAGGGCGAGGTTGCATCGTTACGTCACTTCCAAGACCCAGCNAATCAGGTNACGGCAGGTATGGAATGTGGCATTGGTTTGTCAGACTTCACAGACCTCAAAGAAGGTGANGTGATCGAAACCTACGATGAGCGTGAGATCCCGGTCGCATAGTTACTAAACAACAGCTTCAACTCGGAGGCTGCGAGATGAGCAACAAACGAGGGCGTCAGCGTAGAAGCGGGCAAAACTATGAACGCACGGACCGCGTGTCGGGCTTAGTGAAAGAAATAGTTGCCAGCGAATTAGAACGTGTAGATGACTCGCGGCTCTTTTTAGTGTCAATAACGGGTGTCGATGTGGACCGCGAGCTTGCGCACGCCACTGTTTGGTTCCACATTTCTGACGAAGAAGACTTAGGAGTGGTTGCTGAGGCTCTCGAACAGCATCGCCAAAGAGTCCAGCAGGCTTTAGCTCGACAGTCACGCATGCGTCGGNCCCCAACGATCCACTTTGCTCCTGACACATCAATACATGATGCAGGTCGCATTGAGTCCATTTTGGATGAACTGGGGATGGGTGATTCTGAGACGCAGCCAAAAATCGACTAATGGGACGTAAACCCCCCGTCGTTCATGGAGTGGTNCTCATAGATAAACCAGCTGGTATGACCTCACATGATGTAGTCGCTCAACTACGAAAGCGTTTTGGTGAGCGCCGTATTGGTCACGCGGGAACGTTAGACCCAGATGCCACGGGGGTTCTGGTCATCGGGGTCGGGAATGCGACTAGGTTGTTGCGTTTTGCATCAGCTTCGAACAAGACCTATGAGGTCGAAATAGTCTTTGGGCCTGAAACCGACACACTTGACTCATCGGGTCAGGTCGTGGCGGAACACCACATGTCAGTCGATCTTGAGCAAGTTAGCGCTGCTGCNGCATCGCTAACCGGCGAGATCGAACAAGTACCGCCGATGGTTTCAGCTCGTCGCGTTGGAGGACGACGACTTTATGAGATAGCTCGCGAAGGACGTGAGGTGGACCGGGAATCGCGCTCGGTAACCGTCAGTAGATTCGAGGTTGAAGCTACTGAAGACCCGTTGATATGGCGAGCCAAAGTAACTTGTTCAGCAGGCACCTACATCCGAANGTTGGGCGCCGATCTCGGATCGGCGCTAGGTGGTGGCGCTCACATACGAAACCTTCGCAGAATACGAAGTGGCCACTACTCGGTTGAGGAAACTGGAACTATTGATGAGGCGCCTCTCTTACCGATTGTGGAATTAACACGAGGGATGGACCCAATAGCGTTGGATCAGGCTGAAATTTCGCTGGCCCANAANGGCGGGAGATTGAAAATTAACCGGATGCAGGGTGACGGTCCCTGGGCANTAGTAGACGCCGATCGGAATCTGGTGGCGGTGCATGAAATTCAAGACGGCGAAGTAGTAGTAGGTGTCGTGATTCCGAAGTAATCGACCGAGCTCATAGTTGTAATTCTGTAGTGAATAGGAGTCGTGGTGGCGGCGTCTGGCGGGTAGTTTGAAGTTGTGGAGATCATCCGCGACCTCGCATGGTCGCCAACTTTGGAACAAGGCAGCGTAGTAACCGTTGGTGAATACGACGGTGTGCACAGAGGCCATAGAACTGTGGTGGCTGAGATGCATCGGATGGCAGCCGAGCGTGGATGTGCGACCGCTGTCGTAACCTTCGATCGTCACCCGGCAACAGTCGTACGTCCGGAATCCGCACCTTTGTTGCTATGTGACCTTGATCACAAACTTGAACTATTGGCGGAAACGGGTGTTGATTACACCTTGGTCGTCGAATTCACAGAAGAACAGGCGCAAGTTTCTGCCGAAACATTCGCTCGTCAAATACTCGTGGACTGCTTGCAGGCACGTGCCGTGATCGTTGGAGCCGACTTTCACTTTGGAAAAGGTCGTCGGGGCAACGTTGAGACGCTAAGGGTAGTTGGAGATGAATGTGGCTACGAAGTGGTTGGGTTGCCTTTGGTCAAGCAACTAACAGGGGAAGGCGAAGTAATCTCATCCACTTCAATAAGAAGTGCTCTGACCGATGGGGACGTGGAAAAGGCACACCGTCTGCTCGGGCGGCCTTTTGAAGTACGAGGGGTGGTCACTCCCGGCGATAGGCGCGGACGCACAATCGGATTCCCCACAGCTAATTTGCCGACGACACCTGATTTGCAGGTACCTTCCGATGGCGTCTATGCCGCCTGGTACATCAGAGAAGACGGAACGCAATATCCAGCTGCGGTCAATATCGGCAAGCGACCAACGTTTTATGACTACGCGGACCGCTCATTGATTGAAGCTCACCTCATAGGTTTCCGGGGGGACTTGTACGGCGAGATAGCAAAGGTTCGTTTTGTGCGTCGACTTCGAGGGGAACGAAAGTTTGAGGGCATCGAACAACTGCAAGAGCAGCTAGCTAAAGACGTGGCTGACGCGGCTAAGTGTCTCGAAGACTAAGCCAAGACCCAGACACTGTCTGTAATAACTACGAACTTGGCTGTTAGAATGCTCCTTGGCGCTTATCCATTGCGCCGGCCAAACAGCCGCCAAACCCACTACGGAGCGGCACGACGTTGTACCCCAAGGAAAAATTCATGGCCGAAAAATCCGACACCATGGCAGCGCATCGCCATCACGATACCGATACAGGTTCACCTGAAGTACAAGTTGCGTTGCTAACTGAACGGATAAACGATCTCACCGAACATTTGCAGACCCATCAAAAGGACCACCACAGCCGGCGCGGCTTACTGAAGCTCGTAGGCCNCCGACGCCGACTATTGAACTATCTCGACAATAATGACGTTGAGCGCTANCGAGCGCTAATTGCCAAACTCGGTTTGCGTCGCTGAGTAACACTCGCAACCAACTTGGTTGCTAGTTGCGTTCACGGCTGAAGCTCACAAATCCAGATTGCAAAGCAATTGGTTGTCGCCGATCCCTCCCCACATTGGAGTGACCGACGTCTACCAACTGAATGCAAATAATGGCGAGAACGTCTCGCCGAAGGAGTAGAAGAAAATCATGGCTGATGCCATATCCGTATCGGGCCCTATTTCAGGTACCGACAAGACCATTTCATTTGAAACTGGCAAGTTAGCTGGGCTCTCAAACGGAGCCGTTACGGCGAAGATCGGCTCCACGCAAGTCTTAGTTACAGCGACTGCTTCGAGTAAACCTCGAGACGGCGCCGATTTCTTCCCATTGACCGTTGACATTGAGGAGAGGATGTACGCCGCAGGGCGCATTCCTGGCTCGTTTTTTCGTCGAGAAGGTCGCGCCTCAGACGACGCGATTCTCGCCTGTCGACTTATCGACCGACCATTGCGNCCCAACTTCCCTTCTGAATATCGACACGAGACACATGTCGTAGGGACAATCCTCGGCGTAGATGGGGAAAATCAGTACGACGTGATCGCTCTAAACGGTGCNTCGGCTGCACTATGGGTNAGCGGAATACCGTTCGAATCTCCNGTCGCGGCTGTCCGAATCGCTTACAGCATCGACGGGTCATGGGTACCTTTCCCCACTTATCAAGAAGGCGAAGAATCTACATTCGAGATGGTTGTTGCAGGTCGACAACTAGCAAATGGTGATATCGCCATCATGATGGTGGAAGCTGGTGGCACTGAACGAGCCTTCGAGTATTACGACGAAGGGGCACCCAAGGTCACAGAAGAGGTCTTGGCTGATGGTCTCGAAGCATCTAAACAATGGATCGACGACGTNATAGAGCTGCAAAAATCCTTGCGGGCCAGCGTTGGCGAAATCGAAGAGCTTGAGTGGNTTCGAAGCGTTNACTACAGCGACGAAATCGTGGAACGAGTTCGGTCCGTAGCGACCCCACAGTTAACTGAGGTTATGGGTATCGCCGATAAGGCGGAGCGCGAAGGTCGCCAAGATGAAGTGACTGCCGAAATCCGAGTGCAGCTNGAAGAAGAGTTTTCTGAAACAGCAGATGCTGCAAAGCAGATAGGCGCCGCAGTGCGTTCAGTTACAAAGGAAATTGTTCGTCGACGCATAGTTGAGGATGGCTTCCGCATCGATGGGCGGGCTACCGATGAAGTCCGCCCNCTGTCTGCNGAAGTTGCCTATGTNGGCGAAACAGCTCACGGTTCGGGTCTATTNCAGCGCGGCGAAACACAAGTGTTAAATGTCACAACATTAGGTATGAGCCGCATGGAACAACTCATNGACACGCTCAACCCGAATGACCGCAAGCGCTATATGCACCATTACAACTTCCCGCCTTTCTCTACAGGAGAGGCAGGCTTCATGAGGGGTCCNAAGCGTCGAGAAATTGGACACGGCGCTCTCGCTGAACGCGCACTGCTGCCTGCGATCCCATCGAAAGAGAAGTTTCCTTACACCTTGCGCTTAGTATCAGACGTCTTGTCATCCAATGGCTCCACTTCCATGGGTTCAGTATGCGCTTCGTCGCTCTCGCTTATGGATGCAGGTGTGCCGATCCGGAGCCACGTATCTGGCATTGCTATGGGCTTGGTGTATGCAGAAGGCAAGTACGTGACTCTTACCGACATCTTGGGCGCGGAGGATGCGTTTGGAGACATGGACTTCAAAGTTGCGGGAACCGAAGATGCCATAACAGCCCTTCAACTAGACACAAAGATTGATGGCATTCCCGCTGAAGTCCTCGCTCAAGCGTTAGCGCAGGCCAGAGAGGCTCGGATGCAAATACTGTCAGTCATGAATGATGCAATCTCTGAGCCGCGTTCTGACGTCGGAGGCAATGCTCCGAAAATTGTTAGTTTCGAGATACCGATTGACAAGATCGGAGAGGTTATTGGTCCGCGAGGAAAAGTGATCAATACCATCCAAGAAGAAACTGGCGCAGATATTTCTGTCGACGATGATGGCACCGTAGGAGTGGTGAGCATCGGTTCACCAGATCGCGAAAAAGTCACTGAGGCTGAGCGTCAAATTCGATTGATCGTCAACCCACCGACTGCAGATGTTGGTGCTGAATACGAAGGTCGAGTGGTCAACATCACCAAGTTCGGCGCATTTGTGAACATTCTGCCCGGCACAGACGGGTTACTTCACATCAGCAAACTCGGAGGTGATCGCCGACTCGACAAAGTCGAGGAGGTCCTTAACGTCGGCGACGCAGTCCAGGTCTTAGTTGATGACATCGACCCAAATGGAAAGCTTTCTCTTTCGATGGTGGGCGATGCTGTAGCCCAAAGTGCGACTCAGTCTGAAGAAGCCAGTGAAAGCGCAGCTTCGGCAGATAAGCCCGAAGCGGGAGCTTCGACCGATGAAGAAGATGGCGATGAAGGTTCCTCAAGCGAGGACAATGGTTCCTCAACAACTCGAGAGTACGTTTCATTTGAAGAACACTTCTCCGAAACCGCTAAGAGTTTGTATGGGGATATGGGGCCAGAACCGAAAGATGATGGACGAGGAAGACGTCGTCGTAGGAGCCGTCGCTAGGGCTTCGTAAGCGTGAAATGACGCGTATTTCGAAATAGATGCTCTTACTGTGAGCCCTGTACTCCAAAATGGAGGCAGGGCTCACTAGGTTTTGAGACCGATAGAAGGGACCATCCAAATGCGAGTAGTAGTCGTAGGTTCAGCTGGTCGAATGGGTTCAGCAGTATGCCGCGCAGTAGATGCTGATCAAGATTTAGAACTAGCGGCCGCTGTCGATCCATCATCAGCAGGTTCAGAAGACCCAACCGGGACGGTGAATGTGGTCAAAGCTCTAGAAGACGTAGATGCGTCCACGGTTGACGTAATGGTCGATTTCACAATCGCCGAAGCAGCGAGATCAAATATCGCATGGTGTGCAGCCAATCAAGTACACGCAGTTGTTGGTACCAGTGGCCTCAACGACCATGACCTATCAACTTTTGAGCAGACTTTTACTTCAAGTAACTGCCTTATCGCACCCAACTTTGCAATAGGNGCTGTCCTCTTGATGCGATTTGCTGAAATGGCAGCTCCGTTTTTCCCAACGGCCGAAATTATTGAATTNCATCACGATGGAAAAGTTGATGCNCCGTCGGGNACAGCGATGCGGACGATGGAACGGATGACAGAAGCGTCCNANACGTGGGGGGAAGACCCGACNCAAGAAGAAGTGTTACCTGGNGCGCGNGGAGCAACGGGACCTGCTGGNATCAACGTCCATTCGGTTCGACTGAGGGGTCTAGTCGCTCACCAAGAAGTTCTATTAGGAACTGAGGGCGAAACTCTCACTCTTAGGCACGACAGTTTAGATAGAGCGTCCTTTATGGGCGGGGTTGTCCTTGCTTGCAAGCTCGTCAGCGAACACCCGGGCGTTACTCTGGGTCTTGACTCATATTTAGGGATTTAGTTTGTCTACGCGAGTTGCCGTCGTAGGAAGCCTTAACTACGACATCACGGTATGGGTTCCGCAACGACCAGAAGCAGATGAGACTGTTCATGGGACTGGCTGCGAAGAAAACGCTGGAGGTAAGGGGGCCAACCAAGCGGTGGCAGCAGCGCGTCTCAATGCCGAAGTAAGCATGATTGGTTGCGTCGGTGCGGATAATCGAGGCGATTACTTGCTCGCGCAATTAGACGCAGCTGGTGTCGACCGAACTCACGTGTCGAGAGGAAATGCTGCGACGGGCACCGCGGTGATCACCATTGACCCAACTGATGTCTCGATCATCGTCATAGCAGGGGCTAACGGAGAACTCGGCGCTAAAGATGCCGAGCGAGCAGCATCCGCGATTGCCGATGCTGATGTGTTGTTGTTGCAAGGCGAAGTAGGAGTTGAGGCGGCACGAGCAGCGGCGGTGCTTGCAGCAGCATCGTCGACAAAGATTGTTTTTAACCCAGCGCCTTTCAACGACGTGGCAGCGAGCATCTTGCCGCTGGCCGACGTCGTCATAGTTAACCGCCAAGAAGCGAAACAACTAAACAGCTTTTCGCCCCCGATTCTCATAACCACTCTCGGAGCAGATGGCTGCGAAGTTCGAATTGGTGAAGAAATAACCCATGTAGGTGCACCGTTAGTAGAAGTTGTCGATCCCACGGGTGCAGGTGATGCATTCGTTGGAGCGTTCTCTGTGGCGTTCGTGGATACAAACGACCCAATAGCGGCGTCGCTGATAGCTGTTCGGGCAGGAGCGGCGGCCGTCTGTAAGGTTGGCGCGCAGCCGAGCATGCCGCGATGGGGTGATATCGACAGCCTATGAGCGCCCTTTAACCTCCAGTTGGACGCTGCTTGTTTCTCCCACTTTGCAACACCAACAGAACGACCATTACCAACGTAAATGGTAATGAAAAGCGGCTGATGAACCTGACAACAGCACCGATGGGTCCGTCGAAAACTGAACTCACCCAATAGATCAGCAAAAGTCGTGACAGGGTTCCGGCCAGGTTAACGATTACGAAAGGAATCCTTTTCATCCTGGCTATACCTGCGAGTAGACACATCGGATATCCAGGCACTAAGAAAAGTAACAGCCAGCCAACCCTCGGAAACCATCGCTCCAACACAGCAATTGTTCTTAGCAGACCGCTGTTTTCGCCGAATTCGCCCGCAATGTAGTTCTTTGTGGCGGGCCCAAACTCCCACCCCAACTGGTGAAGGAACAGATCTGGGGCAAAGAGTCGGATTGCCCCCACCAGCATGAAAGCGACAGGACCGCTTTGGTTAGCGGCTAACAGCAACATTGGATCTGTGGCATTAAGAGAGATCAAGACGAGAGGCTGCGAGTCGATTAGTGAACTCGTCAAAATCTGGCCCACATATGCAGCTAGCGCGAGCGCGACTGGGATAGCAGCTAGTTGTTTAACTCTGCGTCGGTCCCTATCTCCAAGAGATGCTTGTGGAAGCTCAGATTCACTCATTTCGAACTTTCACCCTACGCGGATGTAGCCGTTCGCGAAGTCTTCTCCTACGATTTGGCATATGCAGTCAACCATGATGNATACCCCCCTTACCCTCGACTTCTTCTTTCGCCGAGCAGAAANTTTGTTTCCGCACAAGGAACTCGTCACGGCTACAGCAACGGGAATCGAGCGAAGCAACTACGGACAGTGGGCCGACCGTACCCGAAGGCTTGGTGGAGCTTTAGATGATTTGGGTATTAACGAATCTGGCCGGGTGGGGACCTTCGCGTGGAATACAGCGAGACATCTAGAACTTTATTTTGCGGTGCCGTGCACCAATCGAGTGCTGCACACATTGAACATCAGACTTTTTGCAGACCAGATTGTCTATATCGCTAACCATGCAGAAGACGAAGTCATTTTCGTCGATAGGTCCTTAATCGCTCTCTTATGGCCACTNGTCGACCAGCTAGAGACGGTCAGACACTTTGTTGTCATGGATGATGGTGATGGGGAGATTCCGGATGACCCTCGCATTATTGACTACGAGGAGTTGATCGCTGCCGCGCCGTCGGTTGACTTTGAGGTAAGGGACGAAAAACAGGCTGCTTCGATGTGCTACACGAGTGGCACTACCGGAAACCCCAAAGGTGTGGTCTACAGCCATAGATCGACGTATATGCACACCATTACGACTATGACGACTGATGGGTTAGGGGTATGTGAATCTGATGTCATCCTGCCTGTTGTCCCGATGTTCCATGTCAATTCTTGGGGTTTGCAACATGCAGCAGTCGCTGCGGGGGCAACATTGGTGAACCCCGGTCCGAAGTTGCAGCCTGAACCCATCGCTGAACTAATGGAGTCTGAGCGCGTCACAATTGCGGCGGGAGTCCCCACCATATGGATGGGTGTACTTGAGGAGCTAGACGGCCGGGACGTATCGAGCCTCCGGGCAATCCCGTGCGGCGGCTCGGCAGTTCCGAAGTCGTTGTCGGAGGGCTATCGAGAGAAAATTGGATTGCCTATCTTGCAGGCGTGGGGAATGACCGAAACCAGTCCGCTTGCGGCAATTGCCCACGTTAAGTCAGCTGACGCTGACCTAGACGAGGAAGCGAAGTCAGACATTCGATCTTCGATTGGCACGATCGTCCCCACAGTGGAATTTCGGATCTGTGAACCGGATTCGATAGAAGAATTGCCATGGGACGGTGAGTCAAGTGGGGAGCTTCAGGTGCGAGGCTCGTTCATTACCGGTGAGTACTACAAGAGACCCGACGCCTCAGACTCATTTACCGATGACGGATGGTTACGAACTGGAGATGTCGCCACTTGTGATGAGCGTGGGTATATTCGCCTCGTCGATCGGACTAAAGACCTCATCAAATCAGGGGGAGAGTGGGTCAGCTCCGTCGAAGTTGAAAATGAGATAATGAGCCACCCCAAGATCGCTGAAGCGGCGGTGATAGCGGTCACATCAGAAAAGTGGATGGAACGCCCCATGGCATGCGTGGTTCTCAAAGACGGAGAGTCGCTAACTCACGAAGAACTCATCGATTATCTGACCCCACGGATGGCGAAATGGTGGCTACCAAGCGCCACGCAAATAATCGATGAAGTACCGAAGACCTCGACAGGCAAATTTTCGAAGCGGACGCTTCGCGATANCTTCGCCGACGTGGTCGTCGACTAGTAGTTGACGACCTGAATAGGTGACAACACGATCCGCCGTTGTAACGGGCTCCAGTTCAGGCATAGGCCTTGCCACCGCGCAGCACCTGTCATCACGGGGATGGTGTGTGTGGGGGGGAGTTCGCAATGANTCCGATCAGGAACGAATAGCCGCNACCTGTTCGTTCCGGCCGCTGAAAATGGATGTCACTAGGGATGCAGAAATCTCTGAGGCTTTTNCTGAAGTTGAGAAAGATATTCAAGGGACNGGCTTAGATCTATTGGTAGTCAACGCCGGAGTAGTTGTAGCCGGCCCTTTAGAGTTTGTGACCCCNGAGCAGTGGANGGAACAATTTGATGTCAANGTCATAGGTGTTGCATCCACCATTCAGGTCGCGTTGCCGATGATGCGATGTGCCAAAGACCCGCGCATCATTGTCGTTGGCTCGATTAACTCCAGAGTCGGTGTTCCCCTCCTAGGGCCATATGTAGCAAGNAAACATGCCCTNGTCGGANTGCTGAGTNCGTTACGAAGAGAGTTACCACCNGAAGGTCCCAAGATCACTCTCTTGNAACCGGGAGCAGTCGATACCCCGCTATGGGACAAAGTTCGGGCAGCTTCGGCACATCTCAGCAATGGAGAGTCTCTGGAAGAGCGGTCGCCGTACGCAGATCTCATCGCCTCCGCGAGGAGACGACTTGTGAAAACAACACGCCGGGGAATAAGTCCGGCCAAGGTCGCAGAGATCATTGAGCGTTGCGCTAATCGAAGTAATCCGCCTAAAAGACGGCTTGTTGGTCGTGATGCTCGACTCGCAGCGGCAGCCGAAAAACTGTTCGGCGGGCGCGTTCTCGACTCTTTGCTTCGAAAATTTCGCTCCTAGAGATGTTGATTTGTTAGGAGGGGCCGCTGATAGCCTCTCGTGCAAGTATCTTCTAGGAGCTTTTATGTCAACGGTAGAAGAAATAATCGGTCGTACTGACCCCAATGACTTTGAGGCCATCTTGGCCATGACCAACACTGACCCCAATGAAGTGATTCATGCCGTTGAAGATAACGCGGAGTGTATTTACTCGTGGGATTACGAAAAAGGCTCAAGGCCCCAGTTAGCCAAGCTGTACGAAAAGGCCAAAGTTGGCCAATGGAATGGGGAGACAGACTTACCTTGGGAGACAGACGTTGACCAAGAAGCCTTGGCTACCAAAGAGTACGAAACCAACGGAGGCGCGGGCGACCTCATGGATCTCAAAGGCACAGGTGTCGAGTCTTGGGGACGTAATGAGTGGATCAAGTTCAATATGGAATCCCAAAACTGGGCGCTTAGCCAATTCATGCATGGTGAACAGGGAGCCTTGGTCTGCACCGCCAAAATCGTAGAGACGGTGCCATGGATGGATGCTAAGTACTACGCGTCCACGCAGGTAGTGGACGAAGCCCGTCACGTCGAAGTGTTCGCTAAATATTTGGACACCAAACTCTCGGGTACTTATCCCATCAACGTGCACCTAAGGATGCTCCTTGACGAAATAATCGAGGATTCCCGCTGGGATATGACCTATCTGGGCATGCAGATCATGGTCGAAGGACTTGCACTGGCGGCATTTGGGTTCATCTACCAACAGAGCGAAGAGCCTCTTCTGAAACAACTTCTGCGGTATGTCATGAGCGACGAAGCTCGACACGTAGCTTTTGGAGTTCTCTCGCTGAAAGAGGTCTACACCGATATGACTCAGGCGGAGCTGCGAGACCGTCAAGAGTTTGCTTTTGAAGCAGCGTTGCGTATGAGAGATCGGTTTTTGCAACAAGAAGTTTGGGAGCGGATGGGGGCTGATGTCAGGAAGATCATCCCTATCGCCTATGCCGACCCCCTACGGCAAGAGTTCCAACAGCTGCTTTTCACAAAGATCGTTCCGAACTGCAAAAAGCTTGGGCTGTTGGACGCAGGAGATGGATGGCTTCGAAAGAAATTCGGTGAGATTGGCGTAATCCAGTATGAAGATTGGGTCGATATAGAAGATGAAGTCGATTCTTTCGCTATTACCCGAGAACTAGAAGAAGAGGCGGCGTTAGCCGAGTCTTAGAGAACATATGTCTCACCAATCAGACCCTGAATTGTTGGTGTCGCTGGCTTTGCGTCTCAAAGGATTCGGGGAGATCGACGCAATTTCCTCGGTTCATGCACTTGATAGCTCCGTTGCTCAAGGCGTTCTCGCGGCGATGGTTAGCGATAACAAATGCGTAATGCGTCAAGTAGAAGGCGTTGACAAATATGTCTTGACACCGTCGGGGAGAGAAGACGGAGAAAAGCTGCTCAGTGAGGAGCTTGACAGCTCAGACGCGCGAGCCGCAGTGCAGAGTGGCTATGAACAATTTCTTGACCTGAACCCATCTATGTTGCAGCTCTGTACGGACTGGCAAGTCGTTAATGATGGGTCCGGAGAACAGAAGCTCAACGACCATAGCGACTCCGCGTACGATGACGAGATCCTTGGAAGATTGGGTGACCTTGATAGACAAGTGACTCGAATTCTCGGCGACCTGAATGAGGCGCTAACCAGGTTCTCCAACTATCCGTTTCGTTTCGGCATAGCCCTAGACAAAGTGCTCGCAGGGGAGCTTGATTGGCTTACCAAACCAATAATGCCCAGCTATCACACTGTGTGGTTTGAACTCCATGAGGACCTGCTTGCGACGCTTGGAATCGATAGAGCGAGTGAGTCGACCTCCTGAGAGGCTACCCTCGGCTTCATGACTGCGCGATTTGGTCGAGTTATTCCAGCGATGGTGACGCCATTTAACGAAGATGGCGCCTTAGATGTTGACGCATCGGTCACCCTTGCCAAATGGCTCGTAGAACAAGGAAGTGAAGGGTTGGTGATTACCGGTACGACCGGTGAAGGTCCAGCCGTAACAGATGAAGAAGACTGGGAGCTGTGGAGAGCTGTTGCGGAGGCCGTCACCGTCCCGGTTATTGCTGGTACCACTACCAACGACACGGCTCACTCTGTTCACCAAACACGGAAAGCGGAGGAACTTGGCTGCGATGGAATCTTGGCAGTCACTCCCTATTACAACCGCCCTTCGCAAGAAGGAATTTATGCTCATTTTGATGCAGTGGCATCAGCCACCAGCTTGCCAGTTGTCCTATATGACATCCCGGTGAGAACGGGCCGCAAAATCGAGACGTCTACCCTCCTGCGCCTAGCTCACGAAATTCCAAATGTTGTAGCAGTTAAAGACGCGGCAGGTAACCCTGGTGAGACGGCGAAGGTTATTCGAGACGCTCCCGAAGATTTCGAGGTCTATAGCGGCGACGACAACCTGACGCTGCCCCTGCTTGCGGTGGGAGCAGTTGGCGTCATTAGCGTCGCGGCGCACTGGTCAGCGCCTGAATTTGTGGCGATGATGGATGCTTGGGAATCAGGAAATGCGGACGAAGCTCGTCGAATAAACGCTCGCCTATTGGAGAGTTTTGACTATGAGACTGGTGACGCCGCTCCTAACCCAGTTCCTACTAAAGCGATGATGAGAACTCTGGGCCTACCAGTCGGTGAACCTCGTTTGCCTATGGGTCCCACACCTGACGGTTTGGAAGACAAAGCCCGAGAGGTCTACTCACGGTTAAAGGCCTGAATTGGTATCGCCCGACGTAACTATCACGTTCCTTGGCGGCCTTGGCGAAGTTGGACGGAACTCCACTTGCATTGAAATTGATGGGAAGTTGCTCCTAATAGATTTCGGGGTCATGTTTCCTGATGTAACCATGCCCGGCGTTGATGTGATTCTTCCAGATACCAAGTGGCTACAAGATCGCAGCGAGGATCTTGCTGGTGTGATCGTCACCCATGGTCATGAAGACCACCTGGGTGGGGTGCCTCACCTTCTCAAACAGTTCGAAGTTCCGCTCTATGGGTCTGAACTCACGATGGGCCTTGCTCGACAAAAGGTAATCGAAGCAAGATTGGAGGACCGGACGTCGTTTCATGTGGTTAGTGACGGTCAGCGCTTCCAGGTTGGGCCGTTCGATGTAGAGGTGCTGCCAATTACTCATTCTGTTCCTCAAAGCCTTTGTGTTGCCTTGCATACCCCACAAGGGGTGATAGTCCACACCGGAGACTTCAAAATCGATCGGGAACCAATAGATGGTCGAATTACGGACCTTGAACGACTGAAAGAGCTGCGCGAGGGCGGCGTACGTTTGTTGATGGCGGACTCGACAAATGCTGACAAGCCTGGGTGGAGTCCGTCAGAGTCAACTGTTGGTGACACCCTGCGACAACTCATTCCTAAGTGGGGAGACCAACGCCTCATTATCAGTTGCTTCGCTAGCCACCTTCACCGAGTTCAACAGATTTGTAATATCGCCATCAGCGAAGGTAGGACCATTTTTCCCCTTGGACGATCGATGGTGGGCAATATACGGATTGCTCAAGAAATAGGTGTTCTAAACGTCCCCCACCGTGCAATCGACTCCATTGACAGAATCGGAGAATACGACCCAGAAGCAATATGTGTGATTTGTACGGGCTCTCAGGGTGAAGCCAACGCAGCGCTGTCACTGTTGGCAAGAGGCGACCATCCAGACCTGTCGCTGTCTGAAGATGATGTAGTGCTTCTATCCAGTCACCCCATACCCGGAAATGAACTCCCTGTTTATCGAATGATTAACCGACTAACTCGATTGGGGTGTGAGGTAGTTCATGACGGATTTGAGCACGTCCACACCACAGGTCACGCCCAAAGAGAGGAGCTGCAGTACCTCTACGAGGCTGTACTTCCAGAGTGGTACCTACCAGTTGAGGGCGAACACCGCATGCTGCGACGAAACGCCGATTTGGCGATCGAAGNTGGCCACCCGTCGAANCGAACTATCGTTGCTNACGATGGCGACCAGGTCANNTTAGATGCCAACGGGCTCCGCTTTAGTGGCCGNATAGCAGCGCCCTACCACTACGTCGATGGTCTCTTAGACGACTTGTCGCCCGATTTGTTAGAGGACCGTCGAAAGCTAGGGGAGGGCGGCTTTGTTCACGTGNCTGTCTTACTTAGTNAAGAAANTGGCCTAATTGGGCACCCCGACATATCGACACTTGGATGGCTCGACGCTGAGCGAAGTGTCCAAGTACTAGCGGAGCTGGAAGTAGAAGTAAGCGAGGTTGTGAACGCGGCGATTGATGCTGGAGAAGAAAGAGAAGTGGTTGAACGTCTTGTTCGACGGACCACCGGGCGTTTCGTGGGAAACCGGACCCGGCGTCGACCTCCTATCTCGGCGTCGGTGATTCTGGTCGACTGAACTCGAATTCCACCGATGTTTCGGTACTCTCGCCAGTGTGGGATTAGCGCGCCTAGTCAACAAAGGGTCAATTTAGGTTTAGGCGAAGTTAAGCGGTCCAGCAGAAACGCCGTGAACTATGAAGTCAACTAAATCATCGATATTTCGAAGAATGAGCGAAGCAGGATTACGCGGGCGTGGACATGATGTCACGGGTCTGCTGCTTCTGGTCGTAGCAGCTATTTCGCTCTTAGCTCTTTTCGGTGATAAAGCGGGCATTGCTGGGCGTCTCCTAGAGAGCGTCATGAGCGTTCTCGTAGGGATTTTCCGTTACGTGGTCCCATTTGCCCTGGTGTTATGCGCTTACGCGATACTCCGCGACAAACACAGCGAGAGGACGTGGCGGATTGCTTTCGGAGGGACGCTGACAAGTCTCGCGTTGTCAGGAATGGCTCATCTCGTAGGTGATGCGGATGGCATTCGTACGACCCTAGACGAGCTCCGATCATCGGGAGGAGTAATCGGCGCGGTGATAGGTGAACCGTTGCGTCGAGCTGTCGATGATCCAGGAGCCTGGGTTGTGCTTTTACTCGGCGCTCTATTCGGGATATTGGTTGTCGCCGATACTGGCTTGCGACAAGTTTTGGGTCTTGCAGGTCGGATTGTGTTACTAGCGGGTCGCCAGCTTGGGCGGGGCTTCAGAAGCTTGCAAAGTCTTGGTTCTGACCGAGAGATGTCAGAGACATCATGGCGGGAGCGACGGCGACCAATGCCCACCATTTCAGTTCCAGGTAGAGGTCTCCCCGCCCCTGAAATAGATGAACCTCCGGCCGCTGACGAGTTTGAGATAGTAGAAGCAGCCGAGGAGTCTTCGTCTGATGAATCGTTGACAGAGGAACCTGGCTTGCGCGAGCCCGAAGAGGATTCGTTCGAAGAAGCTGATGAGCCTCAAGTTAATGCGTCTGCTGGGGACCGCCCTCCGGAGCAAATGGAAATCGATTTGACGACGAGACCAACGGGCGACTGGCAATTGCCGGGACCTGAGAATCTTGAACGGTCCGGCTCCCAGGACGTCGATGAGCGTCTCCTACAAAATGGAGCGCGCAACCTGGAAGCAGCGCTTGCGAGCCATGGAGTCGAAACTCGAGTTACCGGTATGGAAGTTGGTCCGACGGTAACTCGTTATGAGTTGTCGCTCGGGAAAGGCGTCAAAGTATCTAGGGTTACGAGCCTTCACAAAGACATTGCATACGCGATGGCATCTGCTGACGTTCGCATTCTTGCGCCTATACCGGGACGTTCCGCGATTGGTGTTGAAGTTCCAAATGCGGATCGCCATCTCGTCGCGTTAGGCGACATACTCGCGACGGAAACTGCGGCTAATGCCGTTCATCCCCTTGAAGTGGCCCTTGGTCAAGACATTTCAGGAAATGCTGTAATGGCCAACCTTGCGTCCATGCCACATGTGTTAATAGCGGGTGCAACTGGGGCAGGAAAATCTTCGTGCATCAACTCAGTAATTACNTCGCTGCTTATGCGAACCACNCCTGACGAGGTGCGCATGATNCTTATTGATCCAAAGCGAGTAGAACTTGGNCAGTATGACCGTCTCCCTCATTTGCTGACCCAGGTNGTCACTAACCCGAAAAAAGCCGCGAATGCNTTGTCCTGGGCAGTCAAGGAAATGGAGCGCCGTTACGACGTTCTTTCCGAAATNGGTTTTCGCGATATCACTGGGTATAACGCGGCATATGACGAAGGACGATTGGCGTCCGACCTCAATGAAGAACGCGAATTTGAACGGATGCCGTTCGTTGTAGTAGTCGTTGACGAATTAAATGACCTNATGATGGTCGCTGCTCGAGATGTCGAAGATTCAATCACTCGTCTTGCGCAAATGGCCCGTGCAGTGGGAATCCATTTAGTTATCGCAACCCAGCGACCATCTGTCAACGTGATTACCGGTGTCATAAAAGCGAATATTCCTTCTCGGATGGCGTTCGCTGTTTCCAGCCTTGCTGATAGCCGAGTCATTCTGGATCAGCCTGGAGCGGAACGTCTTATCGGGAAGGGAGACATGCTGGTCCTGAATTCGAACAGCAGCATTGCCCAACGCGTACAAGGCTGTTGGGTNAGTGAAGCCGAAATCCATCAAGTAGTGGCGCACTGGCGTCGACAGGCACCNGAAACTAATTATCTCGAAGGCGTGGAGGGTTCCGAGGACACAAACCCCGTTGTGATTCCGGGAGGTTCCTCAGGAGATGAGGACGACGATGATCTGATGATGCAGGCAATGGCGATAATTGTTGAAACGCAACTTGGTTCTACNTCGATGCTGCAACGGAAGTTAAAGGTCGGNTTTGCTCGAGCAGGGCGACTTATGGACCTCTTAGAGCAGAGNGGCGTGGTTGGTCCTTCGATCGGATCCAAAGCGCGCGATGTGTTGATGACGCAAGAAGAACTAGACACACTCCTCGCTGATCGCTAAATCAATTCCCAATGACCCAGTAGGGCTAGGGTCAAGCTATGAGCAATTATGAGATCATCGCCGCCGGTCTAGAATTTCCCGAGGGACCGGTCGTAATGCCAGATGGATCGATCATCCTGGTTGAAATTAAGCGAGGGACGATCACACGAGTTGATCCAGATGACGGGTCTGTCGACGTTGTAGCTCAGCCAGGGGGAGGACCAAACGGTGCGGCGATCGGCCCGGACGGTGCGCTATATGTGTGCAATAACGGTGGGTTCGAATGGGGCGAAGCTCGGGGCTTAACAATCCCTGGCCTAGTCGCTGATGATTACTCATCAGGCCGTATCGAGCGCGTCGACCTAGAAACGGGTGCAGTCGAAGTGGTTTATGCCGACGTTGATGGCGTCCCGTTAAAAGGACCAAATGATCTGATGTTCGACTCGACGGGAGGGTTCTGGTTCACCGACCACGGAAAAATGAGAGCTCGCACTCGCGACAGAGGCGGCCTTTATTACGGCAAAGCGGACGGATCTTCGGTCCGGGAGATTGCCTTTCCGCTCGATGGCCCTAACGGAGTTGGATTATCCCCGCAGCAAGACAGAGTGTATGTAGCGGAAACACACCAAGGTTCGATTCTGTACTGGGAACTCGACGGACCTGGTGAACTAGCTGGTTCACCGCACGGCCGCTTCCTGGCCCGACCCGCTGGCAGGAAATTGTTTGATTCCTTGGCAATAGATGCTGAGGGCAATGTCAGCGTGGCGACAATTCAAACAGGCGGGATTAGTACCTTTACTCCCGACGGAGAAGAGCTGGAATTCTTTGCAGTTGACGATCCGCTTTGCACAAACATTTGTTTTGGGGGAGCAGATATGAAGACGGCGTTCATTACGTTGTCGGGAACTGGCAAACTAATTCGTGCTGACTGGCCGCGCCCCGGGCTGGTCCTGCCTTATTAGGTTGCGGCCTTGTCGTCACGCTAGACAGTGAGGAAGTTGGCCGCCGTTGAAAACGATCATGTCGGTGATAGCGGACTCGAAACCTACCCACTGATAGTCCGCTTTGGGGTTCTCTCGGTATGCCACATGCAGGTTCCCCGCGAGTCGTTCGCTGTCAGTGAGGTGTTGGAACTCGCTTAGGTCAGTTTGTGATGCCTGTTCGACGGGTGTTCGGCCAGCCGCTATCCCGAGTTCTGCTGTTTGCTGCACGAAGCGAAGGTATGACCGTTGGCTGTCCAAAACATCTTTGATTTGTGAGCCTGCGAACGCTGGACCATGGCCGGGGACTATGACCTCTGCTTCTTGACGTTCTATAACATCCAATGCGTCGAGTGTCCCTTGAACGGACCCAAAGAGCGCAAACGGAGTTCCGCCGTGGAAAATCAGATCACCTGTAAAAAGGACACCGCGGTCTGGAAGCCACGCTAAG
Organism: Actinomycetota bacterium; assembly: GCA_002724355.1. Lineage (GTDB taxonomy): Bacteria > Actinomycetota > Acidimicrobiia > Acidimicrobiales > Poriferisodalaceae > UBA6944. The sequence goes on from PBOM01000014.1 coordinate 21,080, forward strand.
ACGTCTCCCTCGGTGTGGGCCACGAAGCCTAAGTCGAAGAGATCAATTGTCACGTCGTCTAGGTGGATTGTGGTCGAGCCTTCAAAGGTGATATCCGGAGCCCGGAATTTGAGATCGCCCCAGTCGACTGTGGGGAAAGCGGCGCGATAGTCAGGAATGCCTGTAGCCAGCATTACGTCTCGACAAGAAGCGTGGCTAATAATCGTGGCTTCGGGGAAGAGATAGTTTCCGTGTGTGTGATCTGCGTGGTGGTGGGTGTTTACAAGTAATTTGACCGGTTGGGAAGTTACCGAGGCTATTGCGTCGATGTAAGCGCGATTGCGAAACTCGGTAGAGGTTGTGTCGATGCTTACCACGCCGCTGTTCCCGATGATAAAGCCGGTGTTGTTAATGAACCATGTTCCGTCCGGTTGCACGTAGCTGAATACGTTCGGAGCTACTTCCTCTAATAGTCCTGGACCAAGGTTTTCATGTAAGTGGTTCGTGCTCATATTGAGAGCCTACGTGCACGGCCCCCGCTTCTGGATCTACGCTTAGGTAATGAGCGATAGTTCCAACTACGAACTTGATATTGATGTGTTCGGTCCAGAGTATGTCCAGGAAGCCCCGAAGGTCTGGAAACGACTGAGATCTGAATGCCCTGTGGCACATACCTCTCTTAATGGAGGTGGCTGGTTACCGACCACTTATGGAGATATCTCTTCAATTGCGTACGACACCGAAAACTTTTCGTCTCGTGACATAGGTGTGGCGGCAACCCCAGAGGGCGTCAGCTTGCTTGTCGCTCCGCCGATCACCTCCGACCCTCCGTTTCATACGGATGCTCGTCGCATGCTGTTGCCGTATTTTTCACCGAAAGCAGTCGAGGAGATGAGAGAGGTAACTCGAAGCATCGCCGTTGAGTTGCTTGATGCGATCGACCCTTCAGATGTAATAGATGCAGCAGAACAGTACGCCCGATATATCCCAGTCCGAGTAATCGGGGCGATGATTGGTCTACCGGAAGAAGATTGCGAAATGTTCACTAGGTGGGCCACAGACATTCTTCAAAGTCATCCCGAAGAAGAGTGGGAGCGTTTAACCACAGCGACGAAAGAAATCCTTGAGTACTTCGAGAAGACAATTGCTGACCGGCGAGCTAATCCTCGTGACGACTTGATTAGCAAGCTCCAGGCAGAAACTCTTCCCAACGGAGACCCCTTGACAGATAAACATGTATTAGGCACATGTTTCCTTTTGTTGGTTGCGGGTATCGATACGACATGGAGTTCTATCGCCTCCAATTTGCTTCACCTCGCAACCCATGACGACGACAGGCATCGTCTTGTGGCGGAACCGGAGTTGATCCCGACAGCAGTAGAAGAATTTCTGCGTGCATACTCTCCGGTGACTATGGCGCGTGTTGCCGCCGAAGACACTGAGATCGCTGGATGTCCGGTAATGGCGGGGGACAAGGTTTTTCTTCCGTTCGGAGCAAGTAATCGTGACCCAGAAATGTTTGATCGACCAGAGGAAGTCATTATCGACCGTCAAGAAAACCGTCACTTTGCATTCGGTATCGGGATTCATCGTTGCCTTGGTTCGAATTTGGCGCGAATGGAACTTGTCGTTGCAATGGAAGAATGGCTCAAACGATTTCCTGAATTCTCGCTCGCAGCAGACTCTGAAGTGCAGTGGGGAGGCACCCAGGTTCGCGGTCCGCGTTCAGTTCCCGTAAGGGTCATCTGAAACTAGGTGTCGTCGATCTCCGTTATCTCTTTTTGGGGATCATGGCCATCACTACCAACACAGCGACGGTCGTGTAAGCGAAGTAACCAATGGCCAACGGCGTTACCGTTGTCGCGATTTGACGATCGATAGCTGCACCCAAGATCGCGCCTAAAGCCAAGGTAATAAAACCAATGGTTGATGCTGCAGTACCCGCAAGCGGACCCATTGGTTCGAGAGCGAGAGTGGTCATGTTGGGCATCATTACGACCATCGCGGCTATTTGAGCTGACATCAGCACCATCCACATTCCAACGGGGGGAACACCATTGGTGGCCAGCGCCACAATGAGCATCAACAAGCTGACTGCTAGTTGAAACCCAAGGGCGCTGTGGCCAAGTCGTCTGGCCCCGACTCGTCCCACAACTCGCGAACCAGTTAGTGCCACAGCTGCCATCACACACATGGTGATACTGAAGTATGGAACGAACCAGCTAGGGCGATCGAAAATCTCGCTTACGATCAGTTCAGAGCTACTTAGAAAGCTGTAGAAGGCTCCTCCCGAGAACAGGAGAGTAAGTGCATAGCCGATAGTGATGCGGTTCCCGAAAACAATTCGTATTCCCTGCCGAGTAGTCGCGAAGCTCAACTCGCGACGATTTGACGCTTGGAGCGACTCTGCGACACGAAAAGACCACAGCCACATCACCACTGCTATAACGAGACCGAAAAGCATCGTCAGTCGCCATGTACCGCCGCTCCGAAGAAGCAGATCACCGATAACTGGGGCTAGGACCGGCCCCGCGAAGAAGACGGTTTGCACTATCGCCATGACGCGAGCCATGTCGTCGCCCTCGAACTTGTCTCGGATCATGGCTTGGCTAATTGTTCGAGGAGCTGCGCACCCAATCCCCCAGAGGACTCTTGAAGCGAGCAGGAAACCCAGATTGGGGGCCAAAGTTGCCCCCAGAGCACCCAGAGCAAATAGGGCGATGCCTATCCGCAGGATTGGAAGGCGGCCGAACGTGTCGGCTAAGGGGCCATATATGGGCATTCCAATCGCCATGCCGACGAATATGCAAGTGATTGTTAAGCCAGGAAGATTCGAAGTGGGTTCCATTCCGAAAGTAGACCGAAGTTCGGCGAAAGCGGGCAAAAGCATGTCGATAGACAGCGCTATGGCGCTCGTTAATAGCGCGGCGAACGCAATAAATTCCCTTTCATCTTTCGGGCGAACGGGCGTTGTCACTTTAAGAGGCCAACGATTGGTAGACCGTCTGTTCGAATTGCTCAAGGAGGGCTGCGACTTGAGGGATCATGAAGGGAAGCGTTTGGGTCATCAATAACGCACCTACTCCCGAAGCTCGATCAATCCAAAAGTGGGTGTTGAAGAGCCCAGCCCAACTGAGCGATCCGGCGCTGCGGCCTCCGATAACGCTGTCCTCGTTGATTTGAAAGGTGAGTCCCCACGACTTTGGTACCCCACGCATAAATTCGAAATCAGCGCTCAGGTTGTGGTCAATCGAGGTGACAGGCGTTACGCGTAGATCCCCCATGTTGTTTGAAGACATTGTCGACACCGTCTGTCTCGAAAGAATCTCGTGTCCTTCAAGCTTGCCGTCGCACAGAATCATCTGAATGAACTGCGCGTAGTCGATCGCCGTTGAAAACAGACCGCCTCCACCGCTATCGAACTCTGCAATAGTTTTTGGAGGCTCAGTAGGTAGTGCTTTCCACCGATCTTTCGCGAGTATGTGAACAGCAGCCTTGCGTTCTTCCATCTCGGAGCTGCAGTGATAACCGGTGTCGGACATACCCAAAGGGTCAAAAATTTCCTTACGCATCCATTCACCCAGCTTGACGCCGCTTGCCGCTTCAAGAAGTTGTCCGGCCCAGTCGATCCCTATGCCGTATTGCCAACGTTGGCCGGGTTCGAAAGACAGCGGTCGGTTGAGCGACGCCAATTCGCGGCTGCCGATACCTGGCGTGCCCTCGTGCTCTATCCACTGCGCGATCTCGGAATTCCAAACTTCGTAGGTAAAGCCGGATGTGTGCGTGAGTAAGTTACGCAACGTCACAGGATTCTTCGGAGGGCGAAGCACGGGACCTGACTCTTTGATGTCTTCAAGAACCTGCAAATCAGCAAGCTGTGGAATGATTTCGGCCGCGGGTTGGTCGAGTTGCAGCAATCCACGTTCAACTGCTTGGAGACACGCGACCCCAGCTATTGGCTTCGTCATCGATGCGATCTGGAACACCGTGTCTGCCTTCATGGGAGCGGCTTCGGATTTTGCTCCGTGGGCACGAATAGCGACTAATCCATCCTTGTCAACTACTGCTCCAACTGCACCAGGAATAATTCGATCTTCCACGGCTTTACTTAGGCAGTTGTCTATCGCTTGGTCCAAGTTCACTTATCGAGTCCTTNTAGCCAGGGTGTTATATCGATGCCGTGATAACGCTCTCTTAAGGCTTCGACTAGNTCGGCGGTCCAAAAAGGGTGCCCGGGTCGGGGCGCCCCAAATAGCGCTAACTCGTCGGGGGTGCAGCTCGCTGCAAACTTCGACCAAGGACCTCTATTTGCGTTTTGCTGAAAACTGTCAAACCCGATCCACTCATGGTGGGCGTGTTTGAAAGCGATATTCATCAAAAACCTTGACCCACCCTCGCGCGTCAGATCAACTCCTCGATGCCAGACATCGGTTCGATAAGCCAAGTAAGAACCGCGTCGGCCGGCCGCGGATTGAGGATTAGTGCCCGGTGGAGAATCACCAAGGCTCAGAATCTCAGTAGGGCCAACCCCTTCTTCCACATCAGAGAGATACAAGAAACCCAGCATGTTCCACCACCCTGGTTCAACCCGATCCGGAACGATCGTGTGATTACGGTCTTGGTGGAACGGTTGTTCGTAGTTGGTGACTCCGGTGTACTTTCCCCAGATCCGTGCCTGGTAGAGACGGATGTCCTCATCGCCCATCGCTTTTTTTGCAAAATCCACCACGTTGGGATGAATTTGCAATCGATTGAGTAGATACGAGTCATATGGAAATAGCACATGGCCCAGAAATTGCCGCAAACGAAACTCTGCGCCTTCGCTCTGACCGTCACTGAGTTGGTGTGAGTTTCCTTGCTTGGTGGGCTGATAACGAAGATCTGTGCTTTCGCCCTCAAACTGAGCTTGAGCTGCCGGATTACCTGAGTGGTAATCANNCGGATGTGGAAAATGGTCCCAAAGCTCCTCGACAGCAGCATCTATCTCTTCAGTNGGAACTAAGTCGTGGACCACGGTCCAACCTTGAGTTCGCCATTGTTCAACTGCAGTGCTGATATCAGTGGTCACCACTTGGCAGACTAGCTTGCCGGGAGGCGATGAACGCTAGCGGGCTCCTTGAGCATCATGAACTCTGATCGTCGCACCTGTTACGAAATCAGAAGATGGTGACACTAGGTAAAGCAAAGTGCTGTCGAGTTGAGACGCTTTGCCCAGTCGCTTACGCGGGAAGCCCTCAGTAATGTCGCCCATTCGTTCGAGCATCCCGTCCATCATTTCGCTTTCGAACGCACCTGGGGCAATGCAGTTGACATTGACGTCATACCTGGCGAACTCTAAAGCCAACATTTCAGTCATGCGGACAACGCCGCTCTTGGTGATCGCATACCAGGAGGTACCTACCCCAGCGCTATAGGCAGCTCCAGAAGAAATATTAACTATTCGCCCGGGAAGCTCGGCCTTTATTAGGCGTCGGGTCACTTCACTCGCGAGATGAAACAGAGACGTCAAATTGGTTGCCACCATTTCGTCAACGAATGCGGGGTCCATTTTCAAAGCAAGTTGGGCGTCAGGCTTACCAGCGTTGTTAACCAAAATTTGTACGGTTCCCAATTCGTTTTCAGTTCGCTCTATTGCGCTGAAAAGAGCATCCGTATCGGTGACATCTAATGGGACAGGTAGCACTTCTGTCCCCATGGATCTGAGCTCCTCGGCAAGCGTGTCGAGCCGGTCAGCGCGACGTCCAGCAATGGCAACGTTTGCGCCGCAGGCGGCGAGAACCCGNGCGAACCTTTGACCCAATCCCGAGGTTGTACCGGTGACAAACGCAGTCTGCCCCGAAAGATCAACCGNAAAATTTGGTATTTCTGACATGTTTCCCCTAGATGAAGCAAATTTCTGACCTTCTGTCTAGGCGTAGAAGNAATGAACGTCTAATCCTTTCCCTACGAATTAGGGTGCGCGTTAGTGAATCAACCGCTAATTCTTGAAACTGGAAGAGTTAAAGACGGTCTTCGAGTCCTGGTCACAGGCGGAGGATCTGGTATTGGTGCAGCGATAGTCGCTGCCCTCCGTTCGGCTGGCGCCGATGTCTTCGTTTGCGATATGGACCCAAGCACCAGCCCGGACCATGTCGCAGATATATCTCAAGCACTTCAAGTGGAAGAGATGTTTCGCGCCATAGAACGCGACCTCGGTGGACTTGACGTGCTGGTCAATAATGTAGGCATCGCCGGTCCGGCGGGCTTGGTAGATGAGATTGACCCCGTTGACTTCGATGAAGTACTCCGAGTCAATATAAGTGGAACTTTCCGAGTCACGGCGCGAGCGGTCCCGCTACTCCGTTCCGCCGACAGTGGCTTAATAGTCAACATCGCTTCAACAGCAGGTATCTTCCCCTATCCCTACCGTTCCCCCTATGTGGCCGCTAAATGGGCCATAGTTGGGCTGGGGCGAAGTTGGGCTATGGAGTTGGGTGAAGACAACATCCGAGTAAACGTTATTTGCCCTGGGTCTGTTGGTGGTCCTCGCATGGACCANGTNATTNCAAAAGANGCGAAAGCAAANGGGGCCGACGAAGCANCNATTCGNGCCGGATATGAGACNCAGGTTTCGATGCNACGCTTCATGGACGCCGCNGACGTGGCNGGTGCCGTCGTCTACATGGCCTCGCCAGCNGGTCGACACGTCTCGGGACAAGTCCTATCGGTTGATGGAGCTACTGAGTCTTTACGAAGTTCCTGAGCAATCAAGTTTCTGTTGAGGCACACTCGTGGGAGCCGTTAATACTAGGAGCGACCAAAGTGAACGTCAGCGAAGCCACCCAACGGAGAGCATCGATCAGATCATTTCTGCCTGACCCTGTCAGTGATACACAAATCCGCGATCTGTTGGAGGTGGCATCACGGGCCCCGTCGGGTGGAAACGTTCAACCTTGGAAGGTCTACGTAGTTAACGGTGATGCTATGGATCGTTTCCGGACGTTCATTGCCAGTCGCANCCCAGGAGAATCTGAATATCCGGTATACCCGCCAAGTTTGCAGGAGCCGTATCGGACCAATCGATTCGAGTTGGGCGAAGCGATGTACGAAAAACTGGGAATCCCCAGNGAAGACAAACCAGCGCGACTCGCTCACCTTGCTCGCAACTTTGAATTTTTTGGGGCTCCGGCAGCNTTCTTTTGCTTCATTGAAAGAAATATGGGCTCCGCACAATGGTCCGATCTAGGCATGTTCCTCCAAACCTTTATGCTTCTAGCGGTTGAGGCGGGGTTAGATACCTGCCCGCAGGAGGCNTGGGCCAACCATTGGCAAGCCGTTCAAGAATTTTGTGGAGCNCCAGAAGAGGAAATGCTCTTTTGTGGAATGGCTATAGGGAAACGCGACGAATCGAAGCCTGTGAATAGTCTCCGAAGTGAGCGGATGGCTGTGGATGAATGGGCCACTTGGCTATAAGGATCAAAATGAACGATATCTACGAAATGATGAGCACCCTGAGAGCGGTGCGGCGCCTCCGAACCGACCCAATACCTGATGATGTAATGGATCGCGTGTTGCAGGCTGCGGCATGGGCCCCCACCGGTGGCAACATGCAGCCATGGCGAGTAATCGTGGTAACGAGTTCCGAGCGAAAGCAGGCTCTCGCAGATATCTACAAACCCGCCTGGTATCGCTATGCGAAAGGTTACGACAAAAGGATTGAGCAACTTCCGGCGGATGAAGCGGAAAAAGCGCGAAGAAATAGAATCGCCGGCGACTACTTAGCCGATCACCTTCACGAAGCTCCAACAATCCTTATGTTCGNAGCGGACCCGCAAATGATGGCGATCACAGATGCAAAGCTAGACCGTGTCTCCATGGTAGGAGGCGGCTCGGTCTATACCGCAGTCCAGAATGCGATGCTGGCNGCGCGGACCGAAGGTTTGGGGTGCGTCCTAACGACACTTCATTGTTTGGCTGAAGAAGAAGTCAAAGAGGCGTTGAGCATCCCGGAAGGATGGGCGACTTTGGCGATGGTTCCTCTTGGATACCCAATAGGTTCAGGTCACGGTGCAATTACACGACAATCTGTCNCAGCACTCGCATTCGACGATGCATTTGGAGTGGCTTGGAGTTGACCGGAGCACCGTCTCGAACCCCATCAGTTTTTTCGATTCAAGAAGTTGAAGGGCACCAGTCACCTCAAATCCAAGATGAAGTGAGTGACGCTCTGCCCTTAGCAGTGATGGGAGTTGTTGTATTGGTTTGGGGCTTAGGGCCTCCGATCAGCAAACTCGTCACTGCACCTCCTTTAATCGGAACCTTCTTTCGCTTTGGAATATCGTCTCCTTTCCTGCTGCTANTACTCGCATCGAGAAGACGGATGCTGTCACGTCGTGTTCTCGCCGCCACAGCGCTTCCGGGGCTGTCTTTTGGGGTAAACCTCATCTTCGTATTCGCCACTCTTCAAGAAGCCACGATTTCCGTTCTGTCGACTGTTGTGGCGATGCAACCCGCGCTGCTGTTGGTTTTAGCTGGTCCATTGTTTCGGGAATACCCGACGCAACGCCAACTGGTGTTCACCTTGGTGGGAGTAGTTGGGGCTATCGGAGTCATCCTTGGAGCAGGTTCGGAATTGAGATCTTCGTGGGTCGGTGTCGGTTTCGCCGCGTTATCGCTTCTAACGTTTTCTCTATATTTCGTGTTGACGCGTCTCGCTAGATTCGACAATGACGTCGATCCCATCGAGTGGATGGCGGGTATCAATATCTGGGCTTTCGTATCAACTATTCCCCCAGTTCTACTAATGGCTGATCGATCTGATTGGGCCCAGTTCGGGGGGATCGACTGGCTGTGGATTTCGATAGTTGCGTTCGTTACTGGAGTATTTGGACACGTATTGATGNCTTGGCTTCACGGTCATCTAGAAGCTGCGCGATCATCGCTGTACATCCTCACGATGCACATAGTTGCTGTTGGTCTTGCATGGCTGATTCACGATGAACCAATTACGTGGCTACAAGGGGCTTCAGGGGGAGTGGTCCTACTGTGCGTAGCTTTAGTCATCAATGTGCCTGATCAGCGTGAGGTTCGATGACGGGAAAAAGACGAAACTCCGTCAGTGAATCAAAAAGTTTGAGAACCAATGACTCATCGCCCTCAATAGCGACGTTCTTTTGATGTAAAGCATCGGAAAATGAGGTCATGCCACCGAGCGCATCGGCAAGAACGTGGCGAGTTATGGTGATAGTTGCTGCTGCATCTTCTCTGTGCCTATTAGGTAAATGGTGAATAGCGCAATTACGGATACCGAGAACATGATCTTCGTTGAGGTCCGAAAACGTCCAGTTGATCGATACGTCCAACTCGGTTAGAGCCGCAGTGCTGAGGCGAACTCCAATTGAATCGAAAAGCTGCTCAGCGGTCATCGCGTGTGCCAACTGACGGCCTCGACCAACCGACATGTCAAGAGATCCATTTCGAAGCTCATGGGCGCCATACAAATAAGCATTGCGCCAAGTGCCGGATTCAGCCTGATAGCCCATTTGTTCCAAAGCGTCAGCTTGTAACTCTCTTGCTTCTTGAAGTGACGGCTCAGCAAAAACCAGATGATTTACCACTTGAGCAACCCAACGGTAGTCGCCGTCTTCAAAGCTGCTCCTAGCACGACGCAAAAGTTCATCTGCGCCGCCCATGAACTCAACATATTTCTTGCTGCTTTCAACCGGGGGATAAGGGTTCAAATGCGCCGGATTACCGTCATACCAACCCAAATATTTGTTGTACACGGACTTGACGTTGTGGCTCACCGTCCCGTAGTAGCCCTGAACATGTGAGTCCGAAGAGAAACAGTTAGGTAGTTCTAGAACCTCTGCAATCTCGCTTGGTGTCCAACCGCGGTTAGCGAGTCGCATTGTCTGATCGTGCATCCATCGGTAGACATCGCGCTGCTTTACGAGAAACTCCTTCAAATCATCTGTGCCGAAACGGGGCCAATGGTGTGTGGCGATCATGATGTCGGATTGGTCACCCCAAAGGTCTAGTGCTTCGTTGATGTACTTCGACCAAGCGAGCGCATCTCGGGTCTGAGCGCCACGGATCGGATAGAGATTGTGCATGTTGTGGGTGCAGTTCTCAGCCATGCAGAGAAGGCGAAGATCCGGAAACCAGAAATTCATCTCGGCAGGGGCTTCTGCGTCGGGCGTGTTCTGAAAGATGATCCGAACGCCATCGACTTCGAGTTCAATCCCCGTCTTATCAATGGTTTCGGTTGGTGCGATAAGGCCGGAGGGGCTCAGTGGCAATGCTTTACCAAGACCATTATCGATGTGTCCGTCAGGTCCGGGGGGTAGAAAGAGACCGAACTGATACATCGCTCGACGCGCCATAGCCGCGCCCGCAATTACGTTCTCGTTAACTACTTCATCGAGAAATCCTTCAGGAGCAATGATTCGTACGTCACCCCGCTCCACTGCCTCAGCTGTGGTGACTCCCAGAATTCCTCCGAAATGATCTGCGTGGGAATGGGTGTAAATGACGGCTTTGACGGGTCTTTCGCCTAGATGTTGGTTCGCAAGCTCCAAACAAGCTTGCGCTGTTGCTGCGGTAGTCAATACGTCAACCAGGATCCAACCGGACTTCCCCTCAACGAGCGTCAAGTTCGAAATGTCGTACCCACGTACTTGCCACACGCCCTCCATTACCTCAAAGAGGCCGTGAATCGCGTTAAGGCGACCTTGACGCCAAAGACCCGGATGAACGGTATCTGGTGACTCATGCTTGTCGCGCAGAAAGTCGTAGCGAGCGCAATCCCATACCACTTGATCATCGACTAGAACTCGACCTTCTGGAAGAGTAGCGATCAATCCCTCCTGGGCCCTCTGAAAGTCTGCTTCGTCGTCAAAGGTGATCGAACTTGCTGCGGCTGTGTTAGCCGCAACAGTTAGATCAGCAGCGTCTTTAGGTTTAGTGGGTGTTTCCGACATCTTTTTCCTTGGATCGATAGCAAAACCTATCCCTATAGTCGTGGGTCCTCGGCCTAGGTGTAGGTGCTGCGTAGCGATTTGGCTATCCGATCAGTCATGATTTCAGTTGAACCGTCGACGTAGTTGGCGACCCTTGCGGCGGTAAGACGATGCCCGAGAAGGAATTCTTCTTTCAGGCCATTAGCTCCCATAGCTTGGGTGCAAGCAGTAAGAGCTGGTTCTACGAATTCGGTTGCAAACTTTTTCGCGTGTGCCGCTGGGAGAATTGCGGCTTCGCTATCCCCATTTTCAATGACCATGATGGCCTTGGTGGTTAAAGCCCTGGCTGCTTCAAGTTGATTTGCAACGCGAGCCAATTGCCACGACAAGCCTTGATGCTCGATTATCGGCTTTCCAAAGCTTTCTCTCTTCGACGCGTATTCGACAGACGAGCGTAGGGAAGCTTCAACCATGGCACAGCACATTGAAGCAACATAAGTTCGGGCCTCGTTGATTGTGGCTAAGGCAGCAGAGAACCCCTCTCCCGCGGGGGCGAGGAGATCGGCCTTAGAGGCGAGGTAGTTGTTAAGTCGAAACCCACCGGTCCCTATCGCATGACTACCGATTAAGTCATACGGAGCGACCCGTTCGAAACCTTCTTGAGTCCCGTCGATAAGAAACGAGGCGATCCCACGAGCTCCCGTGCCTGGCTCGGTTTGTGCATATGCGACTATGACCGTTGAGCTAGCGGCGTTGGTGATCCAAGCCTTTTCGCCGTTAAGTCGCCAGCTATCTTTGTCAGGAGTTGCATGAGTAGTAATGGAAGAAAAGTCACTACCTGCGCCTGGCTCAGTGAGGGCGGTAGATCCCAATTTGTTTCCAGATAATAGGTCCACCAGAAAGCGGTCTTTTTGATCCTCAGTTCCGTAGCGGGCCAGTCGCGCTGCGACATTATGTGTGTTCACTAAACTAAACGCATAGGGCATCGAAACTTCAGAAAGAACATCGAGCACCTTCAATTTTTGTGCGAAGGACACCCCGAGGCCGCCTAGTTCTGGGCTGATTTCCATTCCCAGAAGGCCCAACTCTTGAGCGGAAGCGATCGCATCTGCTGGGAACATGCGAGTTTTTTCCCACTCGATTACATGTGGGGCAATCTGCCGATCACGAAATTCGATGACCTGTGTTATTAGCTCCGCGAACTTGTCTTCGGGTAATCCATTGGAATGACTCATACTTTGACCCTAGATGCCTGCGTAGAGTCATTCATCGTGGATGACGTATTCTCTCCCGAGGAAATAACACGGGCACTAGTGCCCGGCGTCGCCCCGCCGGCTGACGGTCCTTCTGCCGCAGTTGCAGCCGTGATTCGGATCGGACTTGCGGGTGCAGAAATGTTGTTCATCGAACGGTCCTCCAACGAAGGTGATCCATGGTCGGGTCAGATGGCGTTCCCTGGTGGGCGAACGGCGGCGCTCGATGAGCACAGCCTTGCTACTGCAGTTAGAGAAACGAAAGAAGAGTTAGACCTAGATCTTGCTAACTCGCGTCCGCTTGGTCGACTATCTGATCTTGAGGGAGGCCCTCGCGGGACGCGTCAACGGCTGAGAGTAACCCCGCACCTTTTTTGGCTCAACGGAGAGCGACCTGTTGTCACTCCCAACCACGAAGTCGCTGCAGCGATATGGGTTCCATTTGCTGATCTACAGGATGAAGCACGATATATCCAATACCCATATCCTCCGTTGGGTGCTGATTTGTGGCCTGGTATCGCAGTCGAAGGAGAGCGGGTCATTTGGGGATTAACCCTGCGTATGCTGATCGATTTCTTCGAAAGACTTGATCGACCACTCACAATCGGGCCCTAGCCGGCCCAGGTGAATAGGCTGGTAACTATGGCTGATCACTCGGGCACAACAAGCTCATCTCCTCCAACGACGAGCCCAACGCGATACGACGTTGATGTAGTGGTGGTCGGCGCCGGTTTCGCCGGCATGTACATGTTGCAGCGTCTTCGCTCTCTTGGTTACAGCGCCAGAGCCTTTGAGGCAGGCACCGGCGTCGGTGGAACCTGGTACTGGAACAGATATCCAGGTGCGCGATGCGACGTTGAAAGCCTCGAATACAGCTACAGCTTTGATGAAGAGCTACAACAAGAATGGGAATGGACAGAAAGGTACTCAAGTCAGCCTGAAATACTCGCATACGCCAACCACGTCGCTGATCGCTTTAGCTTGCGGGAAAGCATTCAGTTTGAGACTCGAGTCGAGGCCGCGAAGTTCGATGAAGATGACAATGTGTGGAGCGTCCGCACTAGTGATGGGCAAACCACCGTTTGCCGATTCTTCGTTATGGCCACCGGATGTTTGTCTTCAACATCCCTGCCTACATTTGATGGCATCGAAGAATTCGGTGGTACAACAGTTCACACGGGTCAGTGGCCCAAAGAAGGTGTCGTTCTAAAAGGCAAACGGGTGGGCGTGGTTGGAACGGGGTCTTCCGCTGTACAAGCAATTCCGGTAATTGCCGAAGAATGCGATGAGTTGATCGTGTTTCAAAGAACCGCCCAATATACGATCCCCGCTCGAAACGCGCCTCTGGATCCAAGTACACAAGCAGATATAAAGAGCAGGTACTCAGATTTCCGCGACGCGAACTTCGCTATGCCCCAGGCATTAGGAGCAGAAATCCCCAAGTTCAACGACTCGATTCACGATGTGTCTGACGCTGAACGAGAGCGTCGGTTTGAAAACGCCTGGGAGCGTGGGGGAACGTTATTCATGACATCGTTCAATGACGTCTTAGTTGATGAGTCAGCGAACGTCTACGCGCAAGATTTTGTTCGGCAAAAAATTTCGGAGACTGTAAACGACCCCGCTATAGCAGCCAAACTGACCCCTCATCACATCATCGGATGCAAGCGACTAGTAATCGACACCGACTACTTCGAAACGTTTAATCGTTCCAATGTCAGCCTCGTCGACGTCAGCGACGATCCGATTGAGAAAATAACTACGAATGGGCTGTTGACCCAAACCGCCGAATTCGAACTTGATGTTCTGATTTTTGCGACGGGCTTTGATGCGATGACCGGGTCAATACTGCGCGTTGAAATTACAGGTAGAGAAGGACTCACCATACAAGAGAAGTGGTCTGCCGGTCCGCGCACATATCTCGGGCTTACCGTCCCAGGTTTTCCCAACATGTTCACCATCTCTGGTCCGGGAAGCCCTTCGGTGTTAACCAACATGATCATCTCGATAGAACAGCATGTTGAATGGATTAGCGACTGTATTGAATGGCTTGATAGCAGGGACGCCTCAACAATCGAAGCTGAGATCAACTCTGAAGAGGAGTGGGTCAAGCATGTCAATGCGAAGGCCGACAGAACACTGTTCCCAAGCTGCAATTCATGGTACTTAGGAGCAAACGTGCCCGGAAAAACCCGTGTGTTCATGCCACTTCTTGGATTCCCGGGTTACGCGCGTCGGTGTGAAGAGGTAGCTAGCAACAATTACGAAGGATTTGTGATTCAGTGAGAGAGCTTGAACTATTGAGCGAGGGTTGGGGGTTAATTGAAGCACCCAGGGTGGATGAACAAGATCGCCTGTATTTTTCTGATGTTCCTAATGGAGGGGTATATCGACGTACGCCAGACGGTGAGATTGAGACCATAATTCCTAAACGTCGAGGTGTCGGTGGAATGGTATTTCACCGTGATGGAGGCCTCGTCGTGGGCGGACGCAATATTCAGCATGTCCGCGACGGAGAGATAAGAGTCCTGTTTGACCCAGGGTTCCCAGGTTTTAACGACCTACACACCGATTCCTTGGGCCGAATATACGTGGGCTCATTAAAAATTGACCCTTTTGAAGAGGGCGCAGAAAACCCGGGTGGAGAGTTGTGGCGATTAGGTCCGAACGGCGATGCCACTGAGCTTTATGACGGGGTTTTGCTCACAAACGGCATCGGTTTTTCCCCAGACGGATCGCTCTTGTACCACGCTGACAGCATCCCTGGCAGAGTCTGGGTATCGGATGTAGATGGGGATGTCGTATCCAATAAGAGAGTGTTTGTTGAAGATCGTGTGAACGCGACTGACGGTCTCGCCGTAGACGTTGAAGGTGGAGTTTGGGTCGCGCAACCAAGTGGCGGCAAAGTTCAGCGTTATGCACCAGATGGCACAGAAGACATGCACATTACGATTCCTGACCCGATGGTTACTAGCGTGTGTTTCGGGGGAGCAGACCTAAAGGATTTGTATGTGGTGACGGGGGGTGAGACTTCGCGGGGTGGATGCATCTACCGAACAACGGTCGAGGTTTCAGGTGTTCCGGTTCCTCAGGCCACAATTTAGATTAGACAGAGCTCCGAACTATTAGAGACGAACTGATGCGAGAAACACCGTTTTATTGGTCACATGGCGAAGAACGCGACGACTTGCTCTTTTGTATGCATGGCATCGGTTCATGTGCCGATGCCTTTCTCCCTCAACGGGATCTAGCAGACGAGTTACACCATCGACTTGTTGCATGGGATGCGCCTGGATATAGATATTCTGCGGATCCTGCGAGTGAACCAGGAATTGATGGCTGGGCTGACGCAGCCGCTGATCTGATCAGTTCTTTAGGGTATGAACGTGCCGTAGTGCTAGGTGTTTCCTGGGGCGGCGTCACAGCGACACGATTGGCTATTCGTCACCCCGAATTGGTTTCAGCACTCATTCTGGCTGACTCCAGCGTGGGGTCTGGGACCAACCCAAAGCAAGCTGAGGCTATGCGCAGCCGGGCAGGGACTTTAAACGAGCTCGGTGCTGCGGAGTTCGCTCGCCAGAGATCACCGCTTCTGGTAGCTGAAGCAGCTCCCCAGCGCATCATTGACGAAGTTGAACATCTATTCGCGGATTCGGTTCGGATGCCCTCATACCAGTGGGCATGTAATTCGATGGCTGAAACTGACCACCGGGATTCCTTAGATTCAATTGTTGTACCCACCCTGGTTGTCTGTGGTGATCAAGACAGGGTTACTCCACCAAAGCTGTCTGAAGAACTTGCCGAAGGAATAAAGAGATCAACTCTCGCATACGTTGAAGGCGCGGGTCACCTCGCGAACCAAGAACACCCGGCCGATTTCAATGACATCGTGTCGCGGTTCGTTAAATCAATTATCTAGAGGGTTTGGTTCAGCGGCGCGAGCTTTAGCGCGGAGGCATCCTTATGCCTCCATCGCATCGAATGGTTTCTCCGTTCATATAAGGGTTCGTAATGCATTCCATCACCATAAAGGCGAGCTCTTCTCCGTAGCCCAGGCGCTTTGGGAAGAGAACGCTTTCGCCAAGGTGCGCCTTGAACTGATCTGATTGTTCACCCTCACCATAGATCGGAGTATCTATTAATCCGGGAGCAATAGTGTTGACTCGAATCCCCGTGGCGGACAGGTCTCGGGCGACTGGCAATGTCATCCCTACAACTCCGCCTTTGGAAGCGGAATAGGCGGCCTGTCCAATTTGGCCATCGAATGCAGCAGCGGAAGCCATGTTGACTATGGCCCCTCGCGAGCCGTCTTCATCTACTGGTTCGGTCTGCGCCATTGCCGATGCAGCTTGAGCCAACATGTTGTAGGTGCCGATCAGATTGACCTTTAAGACAAACTCGAACTGCGTGAGATCGGCCGGGACGTTGTTGCGGTCGATCGTTCTGGCCGCTCTTCCGAGACCTGCAGAGTTAACCAGCGCTCGTAAGGGCCCCATCTCGGAGGCAGCAGCAACTGCCGCCTGTGCATCTTCAACATTTGAGACGTCACATTTGACGAACAAGCCGCCTAGTTCTGAAGCAACTGACTGCCCTTTGTCTTCTTGTAGATCAGCGATAACGACTCGCGAACCAGCATCGGCGAGCTGACGTGCAGCTGCTTCGCCTATGCCGGACGCGCCACCGGTAACTATTGATGAAGATGATTCAAGGTTCATTCTTGGCATTACGCGTCCAACCTTTCGATGATCGTTGCGTTCGCCATACCTCCGCCTTCACACATTGTTTGTAGCCCGTATCTTCCGTTGGTGCGTTCAAGTTCGTTCAAAAGGGTTGCCATCAACTTGGTGCCGGAACATCCGAGCGGATGCCCCAAAGCAATTGCTCCGCCGTTCACATTTGTTTTGTTGAGGTCTGTGCCATGCTCCTTTTGCCAAGCTAAGACGACTGAAGCGAAAGCCTCATTTACTTCGAACAGGTCTATGTC
Source organism: Actinomycetota bacterium (assembly GCA_002724355.1). GTDB lineage: Bacteria > Actinomycetota > Acidimicrobiia > Acidimicrobiales > Poriferisodalaceae > UBA6944. The sequence goes on from PBOM01000014.1 coordinate 38,236, forward strand.
TTCAAGAGTGAGCCCCGAGCGAGCCATGACTTTTTCAGTAGCAGGAATTGGTCCTTTTAACATGGTCACCGGATCAGCTCCTGCTAGAGCAAAGCTGTGAAACCTGGCTCGCGCACGTAAGCCCAATTCAGCAGCCTTTTCAGCGCTCATTACCAGTACTGCCGAAGCGCCATCAGTGATTTGGCTTGAATTGCCCGCCGTGACTTTTCCGTCCTCGCGAAATGCAGGGTTTAACTTTGAAAGCGACTCGGAGGTTGTTCCTTCCCGGATCCCTTCGTCGGCTGTCATCACCTCTGTTGCGCCGTCGATCTCCACGGGAACAGGCACGATTTCATTTTCAAATCGACCTTCTGCAGTTGCTACGGCCGCTCGTCTTTGGCTTTCGGCCCCAAATGCATCAAGATCCTCGCGAGTAAACCCGTACTCGTCGGCGATCATTTCCGCACCGATGCCCTGAGGGGGAAGTCCCGTCTCTTCGTAGCGATTTTGCATCGTCTCGCTGAATGGGAAGCCCATACCTTTGACCACACTTGCTCCCATTGGTGTTCGGGTCATTACCTCAACACCAGCGGCGATAGCGACATCGTAGGCACCTGCAATTACACCCTGAGCGGCAAAATGTAGGGCTTGCTGACTTGAACCACATTGTCGATCAACGGTGGTAGCCGGAACCGATTCTGGCCAGCCCGCAGCGAGTACGGCGTTCCTACCAATTTTTAGAGATTGCTCGCCTACCTGCATGACGCAGCCCATGATCACATCATCAACGATTGCAGGGTCAATGCCCGTCCTCTCCTCGATGGCTTTCAATACATGTGCGGCTAGATCGACTGCGTGCCAATCTTGCAGCTTGCCGTTTCGTTTGCCTCCGGGTGTTCGAACTGCGTCGACAATGACTGCTTCTCTCATAGGTCAACTCCTAAATAGGCGTATGTTCGGCGGGGTATGCCGAATCTCAATAGCGAATCGTAGATGGCATTGCGAGCAGTAGCGAACTGGGAGCGCTACTTTGCTTGAGTGGCTTTTCCGAGCAGCAAGAAAAACGGCTCAGCAACCTTTGTTTCTTTGAGGGTTCCGTCCTTTCGATTGTTCTGGTGGAGCGGAGCATTCTCGTATTTGGGCGTGCAGATGCAGTTCTTGTTGAGGGGATTGCTGGCTTGGGACCTCACCGAACGCGAAAGCGGACTTGGCGTTGTCTATCTTTCCTTTGGGTTGGGATTACTGGTCTTTACACCCATTGGTGGCGTTCTTGCTGATCGGTGGGCGAAGCGCACGCTATTAGTTCTCGGTCAGGGAACCATCGCGCTAGTTGCTGCAGCTATGGGACTTGCGGCGGTTTCCAATAACGCTCAATTCTGGATGTTGATGGTGGCGAGCTTGGCTCAAGGCGCGATGTTCGGGCTCATCGGCCCGGCCCGGGTTACAACGGCGGCGGAACTGGTGGGTCATGAACATCTCGGAAATGCGATCAGCCTGACATCGATGTCGATGAGCCTCACTCGAATCTTTGGACCTGCCGCCGCAGGGGTGTTGGCCGGAGTAGCTGCGTTTGGCATCGGTGGAGCGTATTTGGTAGCAGCTGTGTTTTCGGTGGTGTCGACTTTGCTGACTATGCGATTACCGAAGCTCGAGCCTCAAGCAGCTACTCGCGAGCATCCAGTTACTGAAATCTTGGATGGGGTTCGCTACGTGAGGAGCGAAAAGCAGTTGAAGTGGCTCATCGTGACGACCACCATCGCGATCATGATTGGGTTCAACTACGTCGCGTTCCTACCGGCTTTAGTTGAAGGCGAGTTGGGTCTTTCGGAAAGCCATGTTGGCTTTTTGACTACAGCATCTGCGATTGGAGCGGTGCTGATTACGGCCTTTGTTGCATCGAGAGCGGATGGGCCTGAGTCGATTCGATTGATGGTTTTTTGCGGACTGGCATTCGGGGTTGGTGTCGTCTTGTTCGGATTAGCTCAGAATTATTTGTTGGCGTTGGCGATCATCGGGGTTCTAGGGCTCGCCACGAACGGGTTCATGGTGTTGACGAGCAGCCGTTCGATGGCAATTTCGGATCCCTCTCATCATGGTCGAGTTCAGTCCCTGATGCAGTTGGCATGGGCCGGATTCGGCATCGCTGCGGCGCCGCTGGGCGCCGTGGCCGAGATCATTGGATTGCGCCAAACGATAGTGGGCATGGGCTTAGTAACTTTCGTAGTCGTAGCGCTCTATGCCACGACGGTTCTAGATGACGTTGTCAGTAATCGGAAATCTGCAGAACTTAATCTGTGATCCGAATTGGAACAGAGCGAGGCCCGCGTACGTGTCCTGCGCTATAAGTAACCGCACTCTCGTCCGTTAACTCGAAATTGGGGAACTGTCCCATCCACATTTCTAAAGCAATTTGCATTTCTAGCCTTGCGAGGTTTGAACCCAGACAACGGTGAACTCCCAAACCAAACGCAGAATGTCGATTTTCTTCTCTGTCAATGAGTACTTCGTCAGGTCGGTCAAACAAGTCGGGGTCTCGATTTGCAGACGGAAAAGCTAGAACGGTCCATTCGCCGGCGCTTACAGGACAACCTGAAACTTCGGTATCTTCTTCGGTTACTCGCGCAATGAAGACTGGTGAATAGGCTCTCAGAAATTCTTCAACCGCGGTTGGGATAAGCGATTTGTTCTCAGCAATCCGGCGTCGGTCTTCTGGGTGAGTCGCAAGGTGAAGCAATGAAAATCCGAGCGCCGACCATGTTGTGTCAACTCCGGCAACGAGCAGCAGAAACAGTGTTCGAGCGATTTCGTCGTCGCTGAGTTCAGCTTCTTCTATTCGTTGATCCAAGAGATACCGCACCATGTCGCCGTCCTTATTGTCTGTGCGGCGTTCTGCTGTCAGTGCTAGGAGGTACTCCATCATTTCATTAGTTGTTTCCCTAGCGACTGTTGGTTGGGTGGGTCCGACTTCTAGAAGGTCGTGCAACCAAGCGCGAAACTGTGGTGCATCTTCTAGCGGCACGCCTAGCATCCGAGCGGTTACATCACCGGGAATTTCTTGTGCGTATTCAGCGGCGGCATCGAATTCTGTTTGCCCGCGGAGACCATCCAACAAGCCTGAACAGATTTCCCTGATCGTGGGTTCCCAATCAGCAGTTGCTTTAGGAGTGAAAAACGGCAATAAAAGGCGTCGATAATCGGTGTGATCAGGAGGGTCGATATTTATGGGAGGCAAAATCAACCCGCGTCTATCTGTAGATATCTCGCTAATGATGGTGCGTCGACTGCTGAAGAGCTCGGTGTCGTTCGCTGCGGCTGACACGTCACTCGCTTTGGTCAACCAAGTCATACCCCCATATCGGTCGCTGTGAGCGACCGGGCACTGGTCACGAAGCTCTTCATAAATTGGATACGGATCCGAAATGAACTCTGGATCGAAGTGATCTAGGTCTGAGTGCCAGTCTGCGACAGGCGGTCGGTGCGTTGGTTCGTTCATAATGGCTGAGTCAAGGTGAGATGCGAACAGGTTGTTATAGAGCATAGCTAAATGTGATTATCCGCATTAGAGGCGGCACCTTTGGAACTATTTGCTAGTGGTGAGGACGGGACATCAGAAGCTCATCAGCGCCGTTGACAAACCGTCTTGCTACCCTTCGCTCGATGAAGTTCGCGCCTTTTGTGAATCTTTTGACGGGGCAGGGAGCTGAAGCTTGGGACATTTTGACCGAGTCACGTTTGGCCCTAGACCGTGGGGAGGATGTCATCGTCCTCAGTATCGGTGACCCTGATTTCCAAACATCGGCTTTTGTCGTAAACGCCGCCATTGAAGCGATGCGGAATGGAGACACCCACTACACCGAACTAGAAGGCCGTCAATCATTGCGGAGGGCGATAGCTGAAAAGGCTTCTCGATCGGCGGGTATAGCGATCGATGGTGATTGGGTCACCGTCCTAGCCGGAACTCAAAACGCTTTTTACTCAGCCTGTAGATGTTTATTCGGTGTTGGTGATGAGGTGATTGTCTTGGACCCTGCATACGTTACTTACGAAGCGTCTATAGCCTCGACCGGAGCCCGGCAGGTACGTGTCCCACAGCCATCTGATTCAGGTTTTCGGCCGGATATAGAGGCTATTTCTAGGGCGATTACCCCTTCAACGCGAGGCATTGTGTTCTCGAACCCGTCTAACCCGACTGGTGTAGCGCTGACGCTAAGTGAACTAGAGGGATTGGCCCGATTAGCCGTGGACCATGACTTATGGGTGTTAGTCGACGAGGTCTACGGGGACCTTGTTTTTGATGGAACTCATCACTCGATCATGGGGATGCCAGGGATGTTGGAACGCACAGTAACGGTGAGCAGCGTCTCTAAGTCCTATGCGATGACGGGATGGCGGTGTGGCTGGGCCATTGGTCCCCCTGAGTTGGGAGAACACCTAAGGAAAATGGCCCTGATCAATTTGTATGGTCTACCAGGATTTGTGATGGAGGCAGCAGACGCGGCTCTAAGACATGGTGATCAAGAGATTGAGGTTGCAAGGGATACTTACCGCGAGCGGCGCAACTTGGTAGTCGAGAAGTTACAGGCAGCTCGTGCTCTCCCGGTCTTAGTCCCTGAAGCAGGTATGTTTTTGATGGCGGACGTACGAGCCCATAACCCGGATGCTAATTCTTTCGCTTGGGATCTTTACAAAACGACTGGTGTTTCGGTCCTTGATGCTGGTGCGTTCGGAGTTACCTCACAGGGATGGATCAGAATCTCGTACGGCGTCGATGAACAACGGCTTGAGGAGGCTTGTCGACGCATCATCGCATTTACACATAGCTGAGGTAGATAAGGCCAAATAGATGTCGAGCCTTTGTTGACGAATTAGTTGTTCTCGTCGCAGGGCGCATCACGTTTATCGCGACGATGGATCATGCACTCCCGATGTTGTACTCGCCAACCCTCATCGGTTTTTACGACACGGTCATAATAGGAGGCAGTGCCGACTAGGCCTTTTCCGAGCAGTGCCACGATTCGAAAATTCATGATCACATTTTCGTCTTGTTCGTCGACATAGATGTTGGTCATCATGTGCGTTTTCGGATGTGACGCCTCAACATTCATGAAGTGAACTATGTCGTCAATGCCTTCTAAACGTCGAGCTCCAACACCGGTTAAATCGAAAACTGCGTCATCTGTAAATATTTCTCGTAAGCGATCCCAGTTTCTGTCGTCAATAGCGTCGCCGTAACGACCCGGAAGTTCGTGGAGTTCTAAGCGGTCAGCAATATTGATAGTCACAATTGGATACTAGACCTAATGGAGTCGTCAGGTTTCTAGATCATTGACGGTGAATGAGCGGAAAAACTTCGTCGTCGGAGATGAGTTGACCGGGTTTTAAGACAGTGTCTCGTTGCTGAATGATGGGGTCGGCACCCGGTTTCGGATCCCAGAACGCGTCGTCGCCTAACCATCGCCATGAAATAGCGGCTCTGCGTGTTGTTCCGTCATTTGGGCCGCTTCGGTGCACTGTGCGGAAATCGAACAGTAAGGCATCTCCGGGTTCCACATTGAATGAGAGAATGTTGTACAAATCTGGAAAGTCTTCAAATGCGGGACACTCGTCGGTGAAAGACCGAATATGGTCAGCAACACCTTTCCAGAGAGCTGCTTCGACTTGTTCGGGAGAGAGACCTTCAAGAGCTGGGTATTCGGGTTTAAAGGTCTGATCCCACAGGTGCGAACCCTGAACAAATTCGAGTGCGCTTGATTGCGCATTCGCATCAGTGAGCGCGAGCCAGGATGAACAAATTTGGGTTCCGTCAACCGCCCAATATGGCCGGTCTTGGTGCCATGCAAAAAGTTCTTGAGTTCCGGGCTCTTTGACAAATACATGGTCGTAGTAGAGACGCATTTGCGATGAAGCTGTTGCCTGCGCGGCGGTTACGGCCAGACCGCAGTCGGTGGCATAGCTGCGAAAATCCGAGCGGGTGGGATGCAGATAGCGGTCTTGGAAGAACATCCCCTGAGAGCCTTCAGGGGTCATTGACCCTCCGAAGCGCCCAGGCGAAGTCATTAGGTCTTGAACGCTTGTAAGAATTGAATCGACCAATTCTCGTTCGACTGCGTTGCGGATGTGAACGACGCCGTCAGAGCGAAAGGTAGCTACTTCAGAATCGTCTAATGCTCGCATCTGGCACCCCGACAGAAGCTTAGATCGTTTCTATGACGTCGCCGTCGGAGAGCGTCGAACGAATATCGGTGTCGGCCTGAGCGGGAATGTCTGGACACCAAATTCGCATCGCTTCCTCCATAGTCGCTTTTACCACCGACGCTATTGCCGGCGCCTCGTCGAGATTGCACTCCACTACAACGCTGTCGTGAACAGTTTGAACGCCGAATGCTTCGCTGAACGCGACAAGGCGCTCGTTCAGCAGGCCATAGGCTTCGAGCATGATGTCGGCAACTCCTCCTTGAATAGGCGCGTTTCGATAGGCATTGGCCATTTGGGAAATGCGGGTGTTAAGTGATTTGTTGAGTAGTAGCGCCAAGGCGTCTGAGCCCATAGTCGCTTTGACTTCTTCAACGATTTGTCTGCGTAGTTTCCGGTCTTCCAGCACTTTAGTTATGTCTGCCGCCGCAAGAAGTTTTCCGTCTTTTTCCAAGTTGATGTTTTGTCGCGCCGTTAGCAGTTCCCGAACTTTTCTTGGGCCTTCTTTCGACGAAGCCATAATTGTCTTTGCAGCCTGCTCTAGAACTCCTTCGGTATGAAAGGTGAACTGTTGCCTTCTACCGGACTGGGTGAATGAACTGAAGCCGAAGCTGCGGCCTTCGTTGTCTATGACAACTGCTGCCTCGAAGGAAAGCGTCCACGCAACTTCATCGATGCTCCAAGTTGCGCCGAGGCGTTCGGCTACCTCTTCAGCTGTTGGCCAGTTGCGGTGTTCGTGTCGATGTTGGCGCACGGCTTGACGGACTAAAGGCCATTGCTTATGTAGTTGAAGAGTTATCTCCCAATCTATTTCCTTGTCAGATGCAGCTAGTTGCTCCACGAACCTGTCGCGCTCGGAAACCCAGGAAGCGATTTGAGGATAGGCGTCCAAATACTGCTCCAAAAGTGCGGTGCCCTCCGCATCGCTCGTTTCAACACCTGATTGGGAAAGGCTTCTGGCTAGTCCGCCCCCGCGTTGGCCGTAAACAATTCCAAAATTGATTCGCTTTGCTTTGTCGCGGTATTCGCTGTACTGCTCAGGGCGTGCACTACGGAGCGATTCCATGTCTACTCCGAACATTCGCTCCGCTGTGGCCGAATGGATGTCTTCTCCGTTGCTGAAAGCGCTCTTTAGGTTCACATCCCCAGCAATCTGTGTAGCGAACCTCAACTCTGCTTGGCTCAAATCTGAATATACGAACACGCGATTGGGATCTGGTGGTCGAATATGTTCTTTCATCTTTGGAGAAAAGTTCTGTGCGTTAGGTCGACGACTTGCCAATCTGCCGGTATTGGTGCCTACCACCTGTAGATACTCTGAGTGCATTCTCCCGTGATCATCAATATGTTCTCGAATTGATTCACCGTAGGTGGAAATGATCTTGCTTAACTCTCGGTATTCGAGCAGCAACACACAAATTGAGCTGCCGATTTCAGAAAGCACTGTCGCAGTTAGCGGGTCCGTGGGTAGCAACAATCGAGGTTCGCCGAACTTGGCGGAAGACCAGTTCAAGACTTCGTCAGGGTTCCACTCGTTGAGTATTTGTTTAGCTTGTTGTTCGCTGGCTGGATTCCATGAGGGTTCAAGTGTTTCGCCGAACAAACTTGCTTGGCCGCCACCTGTCAGGGCGGCGAGGTCGGTTGATAGTTCGATTCGGCGTTGTTCCATTTCTTGGAGCCGCTGTTCCCAACTTGGCCAATCGAAGGGAAGTCCCACTCTTTCCATGTGGTCTAAGAACGGTCGAGCCGCTTGCTCCAACCTGCAGACCGCTGACAGTCCTTCATCACTAATGCGGGATCTAATTTTCTCAGCCACCCAGAGTGTCTCTACAGCGTCGGCCGCTGCATACATGACCTGCTCTTGGGAAAGAGCTTCGGTTTCGGTGTAGGACAATTGGGTAGTTCCTTTGCCCTCCACACTTAAGCCGAGGTACCACTCGACTGCCCAGGCGAGGCCGTGATAGAAGCTGAATCCAGTGCGCCCTTGATGAAGTAGAGCATCTGCAATCTGAGCGTCCCACCAGTTAATCGATTGAACAGGGCTTCCTGCGAGTCTTGCAGGGCCGAAAAGATCTCGATCTAACACCAGCGAGTCGAAGTCGGCGTTCCATGCGTCTGCAGTGACTCCGCTTAGGGTCTTCGCTAGCGACGAACAGTCGATTGACGCCGTATCGACGACCCATGCTCGCTCGAATCCATCTCTATCTCTGGTGGCAGCCGAAATCACCCGAAGGGCACCGGGAGCGGCATTTGGACCGGTGAATGCCTCTGGNGTGTAGGCAGTNTCGGTGTCTATTGCCGTGGCGCTTGACTCGCGNATTGCGGTTTCGAATTCTTCCAAANAAGATGTGTCNACCAGTGTTACGGGGACTTCGTCGACGCGTTTGGATGACCGGGGTCGGGGATCTACAGGAACGGTCACCCTATGACAATAGATCTGGTACTAACGGAATTCAGCCAATCGGGAAGGCAACTCGCTGATTTGTTGAGGATCTAGGTTGGCGAAGCTGAGACGGATCATGGATTCGTCGTTGACGGTAAAGGCAGTGCCTGGAATAGCTAGGACGTCGTGTTCGAGAACTAGCTGCTTGACCACTTCTTCGGTTGGCAAATCGGGTCGGGGATGTTTAACCCACCCAAAATAGGCACCCGATGACTCGACTTTGAATCCTCCCGGTTCACCCCGCATCGCTTTGAGGAACTTTTGCTCTAAGTCCTTGATGCGGTCGACCTGACGTAGTCGCCACTCCTGAGCGTGAAGAAGACCTGCGAGTGCGGCCTCTTGTCCAATCCGGGGTGCGCTAATTGCAACGCAGTCCAACACTTTTAAAGCTTCGGTTATAGCAAGTTGTCCACCAACTGCCGCTCCGCATCTGTAGCCCGGGATGGCGAAATCCTTCGAAAAGCTATGGAGACTGATTACGTTTTTCGCCCAGTCCGTGTCGCTGAAAAGCTGATGAGCGCTATCAGTTGCGTCTCGGAATGAACGATAGGTCTCATCAACAATNAGAGCGAGATCGTTCCGTGCTGCCAACTCCGCGAACTCATGAATGACGTCACTAGGAATAGTTACTCCGGTTGGGTTACCGGGGGTGACCAACGTAATCAGTTTGGTTCGTTCAGTTATGAGACTCTGGGCCTGTTGAACGTCGGGGATTAAGCCATCACCCGGGTTCAGGTAACGTACCTTGACACCCTCAATTTTCAGCCACATATCGTGGTTGAAATAGAATGGTGCGACCAGAAGGGCTTCGTCACCTGGTGCCGTCAAGGCGCTTGCCACCACGCAGAACGCTTGGTTGCAGCCGGCGGTAATTAATACAGAATCGGGACTTATTTCAGCTCCGTAACCCGACGTTAAATCCTCTGCGAAGGCTGCTCGTAGCTCGGGTAGACCTGGCTGCGGAGGGTATCGGCCGGAATCTGNTTCGCCAGCGACTTCGGCGATGCGTTCGGTGACGGCTCCGGCAGGTGGAAAGGAGGGCGCGGCTTGAGACAAGTCCAATAGCGGTCGGTCGTTGGTGCGCAAACCCACGAGCGCGTGAGCTGCTCCGATGGGCGAGTGAACGAGTTCACTAACTCTTTCACTGAAACGCACTGCTCGCCGTCCCTTTCAATCTTCGTAGTTCACGTCAATAAAGTCGGCGGGATCGCCGGGCGCTTGACCGAAAGCTTCCCCCTCGAGTAGTTCCATCAGACGTTTTGCTACGGGTCCAACGTTTCCGTCGCCAATCGCTAGGCCGTCCCACGAAACCACTGGGTATAAGTGTGTGTCACCGCCACAGAGAAACATTTCGGTGATCCGGTCACCGGACACGTCTGATGCTAGGACTGGTGATTGGTCAACTGATGAGACTAGGCCTTCTTCTACGAGAACGCCTGATGCAAGATCCATTACCCGACGTACGGTTGTCCCAAACAGAATTCCGTCGAACGGAGGCGTGCGAAGAGTTCCATCTTTTGTAATGAAAACCACATTTAAAACACAAGACTCCGCGACGTATCCGTCGTCGTCTACCAAGATGCCGAATGTCCCGCCGAGGTCAACGGCTTCCATATGTGTGAGGACGTTAAGTAAGTAGTTATTGGATTTTATTGTTGCGAGCAACTGCGGCTTCATTGGAGTGTCGCGCACGGTGACTTCTGGGATGCCATCGCTTAGTGGATCGGAGTCGGTGACTCCCAAAGGCATCGGGTCGAAAATCACACAATAAAAGCAAGCTTCTGGACACTCCCTTGGGCTGGGAGAAAAGCCGCCCGGGCCGACNGTGAGCCAATATCGCACTGCGCCATCTCTGATACCGGTTTTGCTAGCGGTNTCGACGACCATTTGNATGATGTCTTCTTTGNTCCAGGAGTGCTCGATCCGTGCGAGCGACGCGCTTTGTAGCAGCCGATCAACGTGGACGTCGAGGCGATATAGACGACCGTCACTCAAAGTGCAGGTATCGAAAACCCCGTGACCCCGATGCACTAAGTGATCATCGAGAGGTATTTGCATTAGGGCGGGATCAGTGACTATTCCGCCCAGCCAAGAACTAAACATCGCTC
>PBOM01000015.1 GCA_002724355.1 Actinomycetota bacterium
CGGGCTCTGCCACAGCGACCTTCACTTCATGGAGGGCAAATACCCTTACATGACCCCAGCCGTTCTCGGGCATGAATCTGCCGGCGTAGTAGAAGCAGTTGGGTCTGACGTCACCTATGTCAAACCTGGCGACCATGTCATTACTTGCCTGTCCGTCTTCTGTGGTCATTGTTCCTACTGCACCGAGGGTCGCCCTTCTCTCTGTTCCGGCAAGGACCTCGAATGCAATCGCGGACCTAACGAAGCCTCCCGTCTCACAATTGACGGCCAACCAGCTTGGCAATTTCTCAATCTTTCTTCTTTTGCGGAGCAGATGCTGGTTCATGAGCATGCGATCGTGAAGATTCGCGAGGACATGCCGCTAGACCGGGCGTCACTTATCGGTTGTGGTGTGATGACGGGCGTTGGTGCGGTCTTTCGTACTGCCCGTGTAGAACCCGGAGAAACGGTGGCGGTGTTTGGTGCTGGTGGTATCGGACTCGCAGCAGTGCAGGCGGCTCGAATCGCGGGCGCCGGAAGAATCATCGCTGTAGACATGATCGACAGCAAGCTAGAGGTAGCGCGTCAAATGGGTGCTACCGACACTGTGAATGCCGCAGATACTGATGCTGTGGGAAGTATCCATGAAATGACCAGTGGCGGTGTCCATAAGTCGTTTGAGGCTGTCGGTTTGAAACAAACCACCGAACAGTCCTTTCAAAGTCTCCGCAATGGCGGCACAGCGACTGTGATCGGCATGATTCCAATTGGAACAAACATTGAGATCCATGGGGTCGATTTTCTTTTCGAGAAAAAAATTCAGGGATCGAACATGGGTTCAAATCAGTTCAGGACTGACATGCCGCGCCTAGTCGACATGTACTTAGATGGACGCTTAATGCTCGACGAAATGGTTTCCGCCAGAATCAGTCTGGATGAAATTAACGAAGGCTTTGACGCGATGAAGTCTGGGTCGGTGACTCGGTCAGTAATAACTTTCGACTGACTTACTAGCTGCTTTCATTTGAAGTGCCGCTTACCAGCCCTGGACAGTGTTGAAGACTCCTCGGACTCGGCCCACCAAGGTGCAAGCATTTACCTTCTTGGCTCGTAACACGTTGGTCGCAGCGTCGTTGACTCGCTCTACTTTGAGGTGGCCTTGATATACGGCCTCATCAATACTCGCGAAAGCTGGACCAACGTCGGCCAAGGTGCCCAAAATCGCTAGGTCAGCACCAGCACCTATTGTCATAACGACCGATTGCTCAACTGACCAGCGATCGGCGATGGCTTTCATGTTCAGTGCATCGCTAATCACCAGACCCTCAAACCCGAGGTCGGTTCTCAACAGGCCGTCAATGGCAGCGCTCGACAGCGACGCCGGTAAGTCTCCCGTAAGCCCGGGAATTTCAAGATGACTGACCATGATGGCCGCTTTTCCAGTGCTTATCGCAGCTTCAAACGGCATCAGGTCGTCTTGAAGGAGTTGTGTGAGCGGTGGGGATTGGGCTCTTCCGTCGTGCGAGTCTTCGGTAGCGGACCCGTGGCCCGGGAAGTGTTTCGCTACAGGCAAAACTCCCCCGTCACTCAAGCCTTCAATGGTCGCTACCCCATAGTCGATTACTAGCGCTGAGTCGTTTGAGAATGAACGGTCTCCTATTCCCGGGCCCGCACCAACATCAAGTACCGGGGCCAGGTTGACATTAAAGCCAACTTCAAGCATTTGAGTTGCGTGACGCTCTGCTCGNTGGGCGACAATTTCGAGGCGCTCATTGACTTGGCGAGTAGCACTCGGTAGGTCCGGCAAAATGTGACGTAGACGCTGAACTCGTCCTCCTTCCTCGTCTGCTGCCATCAGAAGTGGAATACGGTTCGCGAANTCTTGGAGCTCATCAACTCTTCTGCCGATCCACGGTGTAGCACCGCCAGTAAGAAGAATTCCCGCTATCTGATGATCTCGTGCTTCTTCCACCGCGGCCCCAAACTGAGCCTCTTGCATCGTGGGGAGCAGTAGTTGACCGATACGTACTGCTCGGGGTAATTCCGCGACACATCCGCGGTCGATGTTGTCAATCCAATTGCCGCGCATGAGTTGTTTCACAGCCAGTCCTGAGAGCCACCCAGGGGGGCGTTCATGCCCGTTGAAGATTCGGGGGCCCGGATCTCCGATTGCGACCTTCGTCCCATTTAACAATTCGAGCCAAATGCCCAGAGCCCCTGGCGCTCCTTCATATGCGCTACGAACCTTGTCGGTTAAAGGCTCGCTTTCGCCCAAAGGTGGAACGATGTTGGTACCCACAACTTCAACTGATCCATCAGCGGACACAATCCAATAACCCATGCCGCCAGGCCCACCTACTACCGCAACCACGGTCGGGTCCGTTGCAATTGGTTGGATGGGTGTCTCCGCTGCAAGCAGAGGGGCCCCTAGATGTGTCAGTAGCAATAGCGCAGTGAGAACTGCCAAGACCGAAGTTCGCGGCGACCGGCATCGGATGCGCCTAGTCACCGATGACCCCAATACTGAGGTCGATTTCTTCAGATGTAGGAAGTTCATGAGTTAAGGAAATGTTCTTCACTCCGGAGTCCTCAACAGCTATTGGTACCGCAAGTTGGACGTGACGCAACAAACAGAACGTGGCATTTCGGGCCGGGCAATAGAAGACCGTGGCATCTGCTTGGATACGTAGATCTTCTTCCTCTTCGATAATGAGTGAGAACTGCTGTGGCATGGTGGGGCCTTGAGCTTGATAAGAACTCCTCCCTTCGATGCGTGACATTGACGCGTTTTGAATCTCGATCTCCAGGACAAAGGTTCCGTCACTATTGAACTCGTAGGCGGTAGGAACGAACAGTTCAACTGTGAGATCGAGGGTGCCCGGAGAGACTGTTTGTAAAGGGAAGGTCACGATTTCATCTGCTGCTGTGCGTCGAAGGAGGGCCGCTGACTGTTGATTGCTGAACTTCAGTGTGGTCAGCTCGCCAGTTGCAATGTCAAGGGTTCGGATTCGGTGATTGTTGGTGTCCGCAATAAATAACGTTCCATCAGCTCCGCTCAAGCCACTGGGTTCGTCTAGTTGCGCTGCTCCGCCGAACCCGTCTGTCAATCCAGGTTCTCCGTTTCCTGCCACGACTCGTGAATTGGTTGACTGTGAATCAATGACCTTTATTCGATGGTTGTAAGTGTCGGCTACGTAGAGATCTCCACCGAGAAGTTCGATNCCTACGGCGTGTTGCAGCTTCGTCGCCTCGCTAGCGCCGACTGTATCTCCCCAGGAAAAGAGTCCTTCGCCAATCAGGGTGGTGAGTTGACCATTGCTCCCGAGTTCAATAGATCGAACAGCACTTGCTTCAGGATCGGTGAACCATAAGGTTGAACTGTCGGCGGCGAGGCCTGACGGTTGTGAGAGTGTGGCTGAGAGGCGCGGACCATCATCTAATCCTTCTGCTCCAGTGCCAGCGAAGATATCCACCCATGTAGCGGTTCGACCGTTGCTTGAAAGTTCGATAACCCAAATTTGATGTCGCCCGGCTCCCGCCACNAAGATTTGGTCTCCAACTCNTTCNACGTCCCAAGGAGANGCTAGNGACGTCGATAACGGNGNTCCGGGGGTNACNCGGTGTGTCGACTGCCCCGTCCCAGCCAGTGTNTCTACGGTGCGTNGAAAAAGGTCGACNACTCTTATCGCATGGTTCGCTCGGTCAGCGACNTAGAGGTATCTACCNCCCGNTGACAGNGTCATCCCTTGTGGTTGGTTGAACCGAGCGTTGTCCCAGGAACCGTTNACTAAGCCGGCTGTACCGCCGCCGATAGTGTCGAGTATTTGGCCNTCGAAGTCGGTGACNATGATGCGGTGATGNCCCGAGTCAGCAACGAAGAGCTGTCTTCGCTNNTNGTCGGCGAGTACCTTGCCNGGNAAACTNAAGACTGTAGGAGTTGNCGNTTCTTCNTTNGCTATAACTTCTAAAGGNCGGACGTCGATCAGGCCCGCTGTGCCNTATTCANGACTCATTCGGTCGATGACGGGCTGGAAGAGNGGGTANATCCCTTCTCCNGCGTGGCTNCCTACGACACGGCCGAGTGGATCGATGAGCACAAGCGTTGGCCAGGCTCGAACTCGGTAGGCGCGCCGCANGTANTCGAAGTCGTCGTTTACTACNGGATGTTGGACTTCTAANCGTCGCACCGCTTGNTCNACCGCGCGNTTCGTGCGTTCGTGNTCNAACTTGGCCCANTGAACCCCTATTACGACGAGCGAATTGGGGTACTCGTTTTCTAGGCGGTGNAAGTCAGGTATGACGTGCAGGCAATTGATACAGCCTTGGGTCCAAAAGTCGAGNATCACGATCTTGCCGCGTANNTCNGACAGAAGGGAAAGCGGCCGTTCGACGTTGAACCATTCAAGCCCGTTGGGAATCTCCGGTGCAGCGATTTCTCCCTTGTANGTGAAGTCGCGCTCNGTGATTGGCGTTGTGGACGTGGACATCTGTTGGTCGGAGGTTGATGAACTCGCCTCAATNGAGNCGTCTTGTTGACTCAGATCGGACGTGACTGATCCGCAAGCTACTGCGATTGTTGATGCGCATAGAGCAAGGGATAGGAGAGTTTTGCGCATCATCAGTTAACAAGTTCGCATGTGTAGCTTCTGCGCCCTGTTCTCAGGACCTAAGACGAGAGTCGATGACNCCCGTATCGAAACCTGCGAGGTGNAGGCCCCCATGAAATCTTGCGTGCTCAATTTTCAGGCATCGGTCCATTACGACGTCCATGCCCGCATTGATGGCAGNCGTTGCTGCTTCGACATTCCATAAACCCAGTTGTGTCCANAAGGATCGCGCTCCNACGGCGACTGCTTCCTCTGCGACTTCAGGCAGATCCTCNGAACGCCGAAACACNTTTACCATGTCAGGAACTTCTGGTAGTTCGGCCAGACTGGCATGACAGGGTTGATCNAAGATTTCTTCGACCATCGGGTTTACAAAATACACCTGGAAGTCAGCGCTCGAACTCAGCAGGTAAGTAGCCACAAAGTTGCTTGGTCTTGCGGCGTTTGCCGACACTCCGACCATCGCCACGCTCTTGGTGCGGTTAAGAAGCGCTAAGCGTTCCGCNGCCGANGGTTCGCTCCAACCCGGGACGGATTCGTGCGTTACGGTCACAGTTCACTCGCTTTCGATAATGCCTGATCGAGATCCCAAATAATGTCATCGAGATCTTCTAGCCCTACGGAAATTCTGACCATATCNTCACTCACACCGCCAGTAGATAGCGCTTCGTCNGAAAGCTGTTGGTGCGTAGTCGAGGCAGGGTGAATTACCAGGGTGCGAGCATCTCCGACGTTTGCTAAGTGACTGATCACTTGCAGAGACTCAATGAATTTGGCACCTGCAGTTCGGCCACCGCTTACCCCAAAGGTGAAGATGGCTCCAGGGCCTTTGGGCATGTATTTCTGGGCGAGGTCACNATATTGAGAGTTGGCGAGTCCGGCGTAGTTCACCCAATTCACCTTCGGATGCTCNTCNAGGTGTTCCGCTACGGCTTGCGCGTTCGCGACATGGGCATCCATGCGAAATGGAAGNGTTTCTATGCCTTGGAGNAGCAGGAACGCGTTGATCGGAGACATAGAGGCACCAATGTCTCTCAATTGTTCTGCTCGAAGTTTCGTACAGAACGCGTACTCTCCAAAGTTCTCCCAAAACTTCAATCCGTTGTAGCTGTCAACCGGTTCGGTCATCTGGGGAAAGCGACCGCTGCCCCAATCNAACTGACCTGATTCTGTTACAACCCCACCGATCGAGTTGCCGTGACCACCTATGAATTTCGTTGCAGAGTGCAACACGATGTCCGCGCCGTGCGTTAGCGGTTGGCAGAGATATGGCGTTGCAAAAGTGCCATCTACGACCAACGGCANGTTGTTTGAGTGCGCGACTTCAGCGATCGCTGTGAGATCTGGAATGGAACCTGAGGGATTCCCGACGATTTCGGTATACANAAACTTTGTGTTCTCGTCGATNGCTCTCGCGTACGCGTCCGGATCGTCGCCATCAACGAACCTTGCTTCTATTCCAAAGCGACCTAGCGTCACATCGAAGAGGGTGTGCGTACCGCCATACAGAGCTGAGGAAGTAACGAGGTTGTCGCCCTGATGGGCAAGCGCCGCAGCGGTCAAAAATTCTGCTGACATACCTGATGCAGTTGCTACAGAGCCAATGCCGCCTTCAAGACTTGCCATTCGTTCCTCAAAGGCATTGATTGTTGGATTAGAAATCCGGGTGTAGACGTTCCCATACTTTTGAAGCGCGAACTTGTCTGCTGCGTCAGCGGTGTCTTCGAAAACGAAACTGGTGGACTGATAGATCGGCACAGCACGAGAGCCTGTTGTCGGGTCGGGCCTGCCACCTGCGTGCAGAGCTCTCGTTCTAAATCCCCAGTTGCGGTCATTCACAACAACGAGTGTAGGTAATGGTTCAACTAGTGCGTCCGCTCTCGTATTTTTCTACAAGCGTCAGNGCTTCAGCCGGGCTTATCTTGGCCAGCCCAATCAGCCAACAAGCAATTGGGGCGGCTATTCGTTCGGAGCCATGAGCTGCGATGCCCGCTAAATCCAACAGGTCATTGATCTCTTCAGGACTGGGAACAGGCAAGTTCAGCTCTTTGGCCAAACCTTCAATCCATTGTTGCGCTGAGGGGGTTTGTTCTGACATGTCCTCTTCTCTATTCATNGTCTGCGAATCGGGGCGGATCATAGGATTCGACGCGAGGNGCGGGNCCCTCGAAGCGTTCNATATCCACCAGACAAGTATGCGCTGAGGGACCCTGTGCTAACTGTGAGGTGCCTTTATCTCTTGTGAGCACGTTGGGGTTTCCTGCCCGGCACATTCCATCAGCATCTGGGTCATACCAGGCTCCGGTCGAAAGTTGCACCACTTCAGGCATTAACGAATCGTCAATTAGGGCGCCTGCAAGGCAACTCCCCCGGTNGTTGTATACGCGCACCACGTCACCGTNANATATGCCTCTCTCTTCAGCGATTTGAGGNTGTATGCGGATTGGTTCTCGGCCCGCCACCTTTGCCCCCTGACTCGGTTCGGTGTGGTCGTATTGGCTATGAAGTCGGACCGTCGGCTGGTTTGAAACCAGGTGTAACGGCCAGCGTTCAGAGCCCTCTCCNCCTAGCCGTTCGAATGGTTCCATCCAAGTTGGATGTGGAGGGCAATCGTCATAGTCGAATTGCGCAATGGTTTCGGACCACAGTTCAATTCGGCCNCTCGGAGTGCCCAACGGGTGGACNGTGGGATCAGANCGATACTCGGCGAGAAAGACCTGCTCGTTTTCNCCCATCTCGTTCATCTCGGGATAACGCAAATANCCAACTTCTCGGAATTCTTCATAGCTGGGGGCCCAGTCATTCTCAGCTCGAAAGATTTCGTACAAGACTTCGACCCATTGATCTGCGGTACGCCCTTCAGTGAACTNGTCCTTNACACCCATTCGTTCTGCGACCATCTCGAGAATTTGGTAGTCGTCAAGCGCGTACCCAGGAGGGTCTACTGCTCGCCCATGAGAAATCAGCATGTTCTCGGCGCCACCAAGATCATTTCGTTCCAGCGGTGTCGTGGATGGCAACACAATGTCTGCTCGTCGCGCTGTTGGGGTCCAGAAGGGTTCTTGCACCACTACGGTGTCTGGGCGCTCCCAGGCAGCCGAGAGTTCATTCAAATCTTGGTGATGGTGAAACGGATTACCGCCTGCCCACCAGACCATTTTGATGTCGGGGTATCGGCCAGTTTGGCCATTGAAGTTGTAGGTCGCCCCGGGACAATCCAATAACTCGCGAAAGCGAGACACTGAAATTATTGGGGGGCCTTCAGGTCTCGGCGGGATGGGGATTCCTGGGACCCGCTTACGAACCTGACCTGCACCTACATTGCCCTGCGCTCCAAAAGGAAATGCTATTCCGCCTCCCGGTAGTCCAATCTGACCCAAAGCGCATGCAAGAGCTGTGGCCGTCCAGTAAGACTGCTCTCCGTGGTCGGCGCGCTGAACGGAAAGGCCCACGTTGATCAATGTGCGGCGGCGCGACATTTCATCAGCCAAATTCTTAATGGTGTCGGTTTCTATTCCAGTAATGCCTGACGCCCAAGCCGCGGATTTCGGTAGGCCGTCGGTGTCTCCGAGGACATAGGCTGCGAAACGCTCCCAACCGTGGACATATGAATTAACAAAGTCATCGTCGATTCGACGTTGGACTAGGAGCGTGTGGATACAAGCCAACATCAGCGCAACATCAGTACCTGGTCGGATGGGCTGCCACCGGGAGTTGATCTGGGAATCAATGTCGTCACGGATGGGTCCGATGTTGAGAAATTCAGTTCCGTTGCCGTGCGCNTTTTCCATCCAGTCTGCTGTGTGATGTGTNCCTTGGCCGCCATAGGTAACTTCGGTGTTGGANCGCCTGAGACCCCCAAAGGTGACAAACAGGTCGGTGTGTTTGTCGATTACCGACCAACTTGTACCTCTACCAATTGCAGCGTGATACCTCATTCCCAGTATGTAAGGAACTATTGCTTCGGCAGCCGAGGAAGAGTACGTGCCCCAAACGTCGGTGTAACCCCCGCACATGCGTAAGAGTCGGAACAGCAAAGCGCTGGGCGCATGAACGCGACCTGAGGATCCCCACCCGTATGAGCCGGCAAAAAGGGCTTCGGGCCCATAGTCGCCCTGCACTCGTTTTAACTCCTCTGAGAGCAGATCGATGGCTCGGTCCCACTCAACTTCAACGAAGGGTTCATTGCCTCTCCGCCCCCGACGCGCCTTGGGTCCGTCTTGAAGCCATGATTGTCTTATTGAGGGGCGAAGAACTCGAAGTGCGGATCTATGCACATAGGCTTGACCTATACCCGATGGGTGCGGATCTAGTTCATGTCCATGCACCGCAATAACTTCGTCTCCGTCGCTCTCTATTCGGTACGGCCCGAAGTGCGTTCCAAGTGATGTGATTTTGTTCATGACTATTGAAGAACAGCGTTAGCTTCAGGACGTTGCTCTGCTTTGAGGCCCCAGTCCTCGGCGATGATCTCAAGGGCGGCGATCCGTTCACTCATGCCGTAACTAGAACAATGCAGAAATAGTTCGTCGGCGTCGGTCTGCTCCGCAAGTTCTTGGAGACCTTTCGTGACCTCTTGAGCGGTCCCGATAATCGCGTTGCTCGGCATGGCGTTCGCTCGATCCCATTCGGGGTGCGATAAAGCTTCGTCGGGCGGCAACAAGGGCCAGAATCTCCCAGTTCGCATCCCATACTTCCTGAGTCGACTCGGAGACGCTAGAAGTTGCGCTTGCTGAGTGCTNTCAGCTGCCATGACTGACGCCGAAACAATTGTGTAGGGCGAGTCGAGTACTGGTGATGGGCGGAAGGCTTCGTGGTACAGCTTTACTGCTTCGAGTGTTCCACCAGTGTCAAAGTGGTTTGCGAAGGTAAATGGAAGTCCCAGCACTCCCGCGAGTTGTGCGCTAAATCCACTTGAACCGAGAAGAACCACAGACGGTGAAGACGTGGCGACCGGCGTGGCGGAAAACTTATTCCACAGCCCATGGTCGGTTCTAATGTCACCCAGTAGCCCCATGACATCGATGAGGTCACGCGGGAAATCTTCAACTGACAACGCTGAAGCCGATCCCCTTATCACAGCCATGGTCTGTCGGTCGCTGCCGGGTGCTCTACCAATTCCAAGGTCGATACGACCAGGGTGGAGCGCTTCCAATAAGGCGAACTGTTCAGCGATGACCAGTGGCGCATGGTTTGGGAGCATGACTCCTCCCGAACCAACCTTGATTTTTTTGGTGGACGCAGCGACATGGGCCATAAGGACCGCTGGAGACGTACTAGCGACCGTATTCATGTTGTGATGTTCAGCTACCCAGAATCGTGAATATCCGAGTTCTTCCGCTTTGCGCGCTAGTTCTGTAGCTTCGGTGAGCGCTTGNGCGCTGGTCGCGTCGCTCGAAACAGTCGCAAGGTCCAAAACNGAGAGCGGNAANAGTTCCACGGTNAAAATCTACGCCCTAATGGCCTGGACTGTCAGTTCCAACGCAGCGATCGCGAACTCGCACATATTGGATTCACGATCGTTGCTTCCCGTCNGCAATTCGGCTGTGAGTTCGGTTNGTCCACTACATGCCACCCAGCCAACNCCTGGGGCATCACCGTACGGATTNCCTGATGGGCCCGTCGCACCTGTTTCCCCTATGCCCCAATCAGCTCGATATAACTGTCGCGCTCGCCTGGCCTGAACCAACGCGAAGGCTTCGGTGGCTCCCCGTAGACCTTGCGGAAGCGGATCGTCGCCGGCTAAGAGATCCCGGCCTGAACTCGTGTAAACGATCATTCCCCCCTTATAAAAAGCGCTGGCACCCGGGACCGCTACCAGAGCTGCATTAATTAGCCCCCCAGCTGCGGATTCAGAAACAGCAACTGAACGTTNTGTCTGACGCAGAGCAGTAGCTAGTTCTTTNCCCGCCTCGAACAGATCGTTGAACGCCACAGCCATCACCCAAGTGCGCCACTTATGGCGATCTCTGCGATCTCGTCGGCATCTAGACCTAGGAGTTCCGCGAGGACNTCAAAGGTGTGTTCTCCAAGCANTGGTGCAGCAGAGCGAGGTCCGTGGTCGTAGTTCTCTATGGAATATTGATGACCTGCGTAAGGGACTCGACCCATAGCTCCATGTTCGTGCCATGTGTAGAAGCCAAGGTGCTCATATTGGGGATCGGACAAAAGATCACTGCTCCGAGCAACAATTCCTGCGGGAATACCTGCTTTTAGAAGCTCGTTTTCAAGTTCCTTCCCTTCTTGATTCTTTGTCCATTCGGAAATGTGCGCGTCAATGAGATCTGCCGCTTCGATTCGATCGCTGCTCGCTTCGTACGCACCCTCGGAAGCCCATTTCGGGTTACCCATGAGATCAAGCAGGGAAGCCCAGTTNAGGTCATCGGCGATGGTGATCGCTATCCAACGATCGTTTCCTTGGATCGGATATATCCCTTGAGGNCCTANNTCAGCTTCGCGATTGCCAACCCGTGTCGCTTTTCTTTGATTGACTTGAAAGTCGAGTAGTTCTGGCGCCATGAGTTGCAGNCCGCACTCCAGTTGCGCTGCTTCCAAGATAGGACCTACCCCAGTTCGCCGGCGGTGATCTATTGCTGCCAACAACGCTGACGTGATGAATCTCGGGGCAATCGTGTCTGTGTAGGCGAGGTATGGGCCATCTGGTGGCAGGTCNGGCCAGCCAACTACTTCGTAGTAGCCGGCTATGGCTGCNGCNTGATATCCGTAGCCAGCGAGAGGCGATAAAGGACCGCCGCTAGCTAGCAGCGAAGTGTGAACGATAATCGCAGAAGGGTTTAGTGAGCGGATAACTTCGTCGCTGAATCCGCTTCGAGCAAAGGCCCCGGGGCTCCATGCCTCAATTACGACATCNGCCCAGGCAATCATTTTTCTTGCTATGTCGATTCCAGTGTCGTTCTTTAAGTCGATATCGATACTCATTTTGGATGTGTTGAAGGTTGCGAAGAACTGCGACAAGTTCTCACCAAAAATCTGATCTTTGAACGGACCGTTAACTCTTAAGGGGTCGAGTCGTCCACCAGATTCGATTCGAACCACTGTCGCCCCATGGTCAGCCAACGCTTTCGCCGTGATAGGACCAACCCCAACCCAGGAGAAGTCTGCGACCTTTAGTCCTTCTAATGGAAGCTGGGAAGGGTTGATCTCTTGGATGCTTCTGGTGAGGAGCCCTGCTGCTAGCTCGTCTCGTATTTCGGTTCCGTGTTCGTCTAAACGCGGAGGCCGTCTCGGGGCTTCAAGCCGTTTACCGTCAAAAGATAGAAACCCTCCAGGGATTCGCTCATCTGTTAGTCCTCTTTCGTCTGCCGCTGTCCGCCAAAAGTCTCTTATTTCAAGGTGGTCGAAGGCCAAAAGGTCCTCTACATCGTTGATGGGCGCCATGGTGGCTCCAAGCTCTAATCCACGCCTCATCAAGGTCTCACGTGGGTATCTGACACACAGAGCACTCACCGCTTGGTAAATATCGGCGAAGGTATAGATGGTGTTTTCTCCACTGATCGAGCGGTGATCAAAGGTGCCCCAGTCTTCTTCAAACCACTTCGAGTCCACTATCCCTTCTTCGATCAGCCAAGGACCCAGTGCCTGTGCTAGGTCACCCCTGCTGACAGCTATCAACCAGCCGTCTAAAGCCTCAACGCGAATTTGTAATGGTGGATCGGTAAGGATCTCTGTCCCGGTTCGGTGGATATCGCTTCCCTGAATCGCGTGGGCTTCCATCGCGTTTAATAGTGTCCAAGTGATACACGATTGTGCGGATACAACGGTGTGTTGCCCCTCTCCGGTTGTCAACATGCGCGCGTGGGCAACTAGGCCCGCAACTGCCGACTCAGCTCCGGCATGGCGCCAAACTTGAGGTATTGATGCCTTCACCGGTGGTCGTTCCGGTGTTCCCTGCAAATTGGGTGAGCCGCCGAGCGATGCGATCGACATCTCGCTATGGGGATCATTCGCTCGTGGCCCATTTTCGCCGAATGGAGTTATTAGGACGTGCACGAGTTGCGGATTGACTTCTTGAATATCGCTTCGGTCGAGACCTGCCTCCGCTGTGAAGGCCGGTACTCCAGACTCATAAAGGAAATCCGCTCCCTCGATNAGCTTCAAGAAAAGCTCTCGATCATCGCTTGNNTCCAGGTCCAAAACAATCGATCGTTTATTGGAGGCATACGCTCCGAAGTGCAAGCTGCGCAGATCGGAGGCNTCATCTTTCTTNANGGGATTCGAGTGGCGAGTAGCGCATCCTCCCGGGGGTTCTACCTTGATGACGTCGGCGCCCAGTTCTCCTAAGATCCAGGGCCCAATGTCACCGCGGTGATCAGTTAGATCAACAACTCGCAGGCCTTCTAACGGACGCGCAGAACTATCTGATGCGTCGTTCTCTAGGGATTGGTCAGTCGATTTCAACGTCGCCCGTCTCCTCTCTTGGTTTGAGACGATAGTTTGCGTTTATGACGTCGACCTCTTTAGAACTGACAGAGTTGGTTTCAGACGTCGAGGAACTAATTGTCGACCGAGCGAANGACTCCGACCGCCTTCGACGCCCCGACCCAGAAGTGATTGCTTTGTTGGGANATTNNGGGCTGATGAGGCTGCTCGTACCGGAGGAATACGGTGGACACGAAGTACATCCAGCNGAACTGATCGGATTCACTAAAGCTCTTGCTGAGATCCACGGTTCGACTGCTTGGGTTGCAATGACTTGTAATGAGGAAGCCGAATTAGTCTCGGCTTATCTGCCACCTGATACCTGCCGCAGTTTATGGAGCGAAGATCCTGCACTCGTTATAGCTGGTTCTGGTGTACCGAAGGGAAAGGCGTCGCGGGCCAGTGGGGGCTGGCGAATCACAGGAAGATGGAACTTTGTTAGTGGGTGCACCGCTGCGAACAAGTGGGTGTTGAACAGTGTCGTAGCAGAAAGCTCCCCAATCGAGTTGTGTTTCGCGGTTATTGACGCGAATCCGGACTTCATTGAAGACACCTGGCACACGGTTGGCTTACGTGGCACAGGTTCCCACGATGTGGTCTTAGATGATGTTTTCGTAGGAGACGATTTTTGCGGTGTTGTGCCAAATAATTCTTTGCCGCTTCCGGATTTACCGTTCTATCGGCTGCCCTCAGCGTTGAGGTTTCCGTTTCCCAAGACCGGAGTCGCGGCGGGTTTAGCGAGCAGAGCGATCGCNGATTTCAGATCTTTAGCCCTCGAGAAAACACCGCTCAACTCTAAGCGGTCACTCGGAGAGCGACCCGATGCGGCCTTATCAATGGCGAAGGCTGAAGCGCTGCTCGGAGCCGGGCAAGCATGGGTTCATGAACAGTTGGACGCTGTGTGGAGAGTCGCTAACGACAACGCCGTTGTTCCTGACGACTTGCATGCTCGGGTGCGTTTAGCTTGCTCTTGGTCAGTGCAGAACTCCATCAACGCCATTCAACATCTTGTTGACGCCGCGGGCAGCTCAGCGAACTTCGAGAAATCTGGCCTCATGNCTCTTTTGGACGATGCTCGTGCCGTNGCAGGTCATTTCATGGTCGGCTCGTATCAGATTGACACCGCTGGGCGAGTGCTTTTGGGNTTAGAGGCGGNCGATCCTGCTTTTTAATGCTTTGCGCTCGACNANCGTGGCANGTTCAATCAANTCGAACTGCTATGCCCTTTAGATCTAGCGACGAAGCCGGNAAGCGTTCGAACACTAGCGGGTCGTGACCAGGGATGATCACACCTTCGGGGCCTGCTAACTGCCGGAGAGTTTCCCACCCTTCGACCATCTTNGAAAGATCGTCGATGATGGGAAAGGGNCGNCCCTCGTCCATATTCGCCCAATAGTGACTCGCATCAGATGCCAAAACCACAATGCCATGGCCTGTATCGACTCGAACTACTTGCAAGCCTCGGGTATGTCCGCCGATTAGATGCAGCGTCAAACCGGGAGCAAGTTCAACGTCACCATCATGGAAAGCAACTCGNTGGTCGAAGACTCGACCGACGAGTTCTTGCACGTGACGAACATTAAATGCATGGCTGTAAGCCTTGCGCGTCATGTCGCGGCCTGTGGCGAATGACATCTCTTGGTCTTGTGCGTGGAAGGTCGCATTGGGAAATTGCCTTACTCCCCCTGCATGGTCATAGTGGAAGTGAGTCATGATCACGTCCGTGACCTTCTCAGGGTTGACCCCTAAGAGAGCAACACCGTCTGCCGCAGTTCTTAGCAATGTTCGTTTCCTNCTTTGCGCATCGTCTTGTTCGAACCCAGTGTCAACAACCCATTCTTTTCCGGTGTCGTCCTTAATCAACCAGACGAAATAGTCCATAGGCATAGGAGTGCTGTCGTGCGGGTCTCCTCCTACAAAATGTTCGGCGCGCACCGCATCGCGTTCTGCGTATTTGATGGCATGAACCTCGTAGCTGGGCACTGCGCCTCGACTTTCTAGGTAACCAGGTACCCACACGCTAGTGCCACGGCCNCGTCTTTTCGGCTCTACGATGCCGGTACAGAAAGTTTGGGGGGCATCCGTTGAGTTTCGAGATTGGCAACTTGTACAGACAAGACCTTCCACCTCCCGAAAAGCCGTGGGGTGGAATACCAGAATTTAGTTTTGTTGGCGGAAACAACGACGAAGCAAACGTTCCTGTTGCTGGCCTTACCGAAGCCGCAACACGGGTGTTGCAACGAGAAGGTAGGCGACTCGCAATATATAACTTGGGTGGAAGTCCTCTAGGTCACGAAGATCTACGCGTCTTCGTATCCGACAAGCTTGGAATACGAGCAGCGACAACTGTTGAACCCGATCAGGTGCTTATTACTTCTGGNTCTCTCCAGGCTCTTGATCTAGTTAATGATCTACTTCTTTCTCCGGGCGACAATGTGATTGTCGAAGAAGCGACTTACGGTGGAATGCTGAGCCGCCTTAAGCGCCTGGGGGTTGAGGTTCATGGGGTGCGCCTGGATAGTGACGGGGTGTGCCCCGAACATCTACGCGAACTACTTGAACGTTGCGTCAGTGATGGGCGGCCCGCGAAGTACCTGTACACCATACCCACGGTGCAAAACCCAACTGGTTCTTGCATGCCACTAGAACNACGCCTCGAAATCTTAGAAGTGATGGACAAATACGAAACTGCGATTTTCGAAGATGACTGTTATGCCGATTTACTCTGGGGCTGCGCCCGACCTCCGACGTTATGGGAGCTAGATCAAGCAGACACCAGAGTTATTTACTGTGGGTCTTTCTCCAAATCGATTGCACCAGCGCTGAGAGTTGGGTATCTGATTGCTGATTCATCAATTCTTCAGCAAATTCTTTCACTCAAGATTGATGCCGGCTCTGGCGCTCTAGAACAAATGATTGTCGCAGAATACGCGGCATCTCATTTTGACGATCATGCCCAACAACTGACATCAGTGCTTCGCCGCAAGGCCGAAGTAATGGCCGATGCAGTGGAGAAACATTTNGGNGACTCAGTGGAGTTCATGATGCCGAAAGGCGGCATTTTCATGTGGCTCGTTTTCGCCGAAGACGTCGACACCGCTGAGTTCTCCGNNGAAGCCGCACGCAACGGAATTGAGTTCAATGCCGGAGCTGGTTGGTCCGTTGACTCTGACTGGGGTGCCAACAAGATGCGCCTCTGCTTTGGCAACCCTACCGAAGACGTCATAAGGGAAGGCGTGCGTCGACTTTCAGAAATTATGGATCTCTCCTAGAGAAGACGGTCAGCAAAACCTGACATATCTGGACTTCTACGATCAGGGTTGCTCTTCGGCTGCTAGAACCAGAGCCTACGGGGACGATGGAGGACGTGATGCAGGATAACCATCCGGCAAAACTTAGATCTACGGCATGGTTCGACATTCCAGGCGATCCGTTAATGACCGCTTTGTATTTGGAGAGATACGTTAATTTCGGTTTAACGCGCGAGGAACTCCAATCCGGTAAACCCATTATCGGAATTGCGCAAACTGGATCCGATCTCTCGCCGTGCAACAGACACCACCTGGAACTAGCGAAAAGAGTTCGAGAGGGCATTCGCGAAGCAGGGGGTATTTGCTTTGAATTCCCTGTACATCCGATTCAAGAGACCGGAAAGCGACCGACTGCGGCCCTAGACCGCAACTTGGCCTATCTGGGTTTGGTCGAGATACTTCAGGGCTACCCACTTGACGGAGTGGTTCTAACTATCGGATGCGATAAGACAACTCCAGCCTGCCTAATGGCGGCCGCAACGGTGAACATTCCCGCCATAGCTCTTTCTGTTGGGCCAATGCTAAACGGCTGGCATGAAGGAGAACGGACTGGTTCGGGAACGATTGTCTGGAAAGCACGCGAGTTGCATGCCGCAGGCGAAATTAACGATGGCGAGTTCGCTGATCTCGTCGCCTCTTCGGCTACATCAACCGGCTATTGCTCAACAATGGGCACTGCTACCACAATGAATTCCCTGACCGAAGCACTTGGGATGCAACTTCCGGGGGCCGCAGCAATTCCAGCTCCGTACCGAGAACGAGCNCAGATCGCCTACAAAACAGGACTACGGATTGTGGATCTGGTACACCAAGATGTCCGTCCCTCCGACATCATGACCCGACAGGCGTTCGAGAACGCGATCGTGGTGAATTCAGCTATCGGTGGCTCAACCAATGCCCCCATCCACCTCAACGCTATAGCCCGCCACCTGTCAGTTCCTTTGGATAACAACGACTGGCAAACATTGGGTCTATCGATACCTCTAATCGTGAACATGCAGCCCGCTGGTGAATATCTGGGTGAAGACTACTTTCACGCTGGAGGGGTGCCGGCGGTCGTTAACCAGTTGAACGAGGCAGGACTGCTACCTCATCCAAATGCCCTAACAGTTAATGGTTCATCTATCGGAGCGAACTGCTCTGGGGCCAAGGTCCTAGACGAGCGTGTGATTTGGCCCATTGACGCGCCGTTGGTCACTGATGCCGGTTTTGTTCATTTGTCTGGAAATTTGTTTGATAGTGCCATCATGAAGACAAGCGTGATCAGCGAAGAGTTCCGAGATCGATACCTATCTAATCCAGAAGATCCAGACGCTTTCGAGGGGACGGCAATTGTCTTTGAAGGGCCCGAGGACTACCACAATCGCATAGATGACCCATCATTAGAAATCGATGAGCATTCAATGCTGATTATTCGAGGAGCCGGCCCTATCGGCTATCCCGGCGGGGCGGAAGTCGTCAATATGCAGCCTCCCTCTGCCTTGCTGGTGCGAGGCATTCATTCTCTACCGTGCATCGGCGACGGCCGACAGTCCGGCACCTCGGGCTCGCCCTCAATCCTTAACGCATCACCGGAAGCAGCAGCTGGCGGTAATTTGGCAATCCTTAGAACCGGTGATCAGATCCGCATCGATTTGCGACGTGGAACTGCCGACGTGTTGATTTCTACAGAGGAATTAGAAACGAGACGGCGTGACCTTGAAGAATCAGGGGGCTTCCAATTTCCTGAAAGCCATACCCCCTGGCAAGAGATTCAAAGAGGTATGGTCGGGCAATTCGATGAAGGAATGGTGTTGGAGCCTGCCGTGAAATATCAGGACACTGCACGTACCTTCGGACCCCCACGAAACAATCATTAGAGGTCATGTGCTAATCGCAATAATCTCGCTACTACTCGGCCTTTTCATTCTGGTAAAAGCCGGTGATGTTTTTGTTGACGGAGCTGTCTCTTTAGCAAAGTCACTCAAAATGAGTTCAGTCGTTGTCGGCGCAATTGTGTTGGGGTTCGGAACTTCAGCGCCGGANCTCGTGGTATCGACCATTGCNGCTTCACAAGGAAACCCATCTTTAGGTGTCGGCAACATTGTCGGCTCCAATGTCGCGAATCTGTCTCTAGTTTTAGGAGTGGCCGCCTTAGTAACCCCGATAGCTCTTTCCTCTTCGGTTATTCGTCGCCAAGCACCGCTGTCCATTGCTGCAGTTTTTATTTTCGCCCTCACAGTGGCCGATGGCGAACTAACAAGACGCGATGGAGCGATCCTATTAATTCTTCTAGCGGTGGCAATGGTAATTCTCATTAAGACGCCTGCTGAAGCCGCTCAGTCGGAACCGGAAACTGGTCAATCCCTTGCTCGCAGCTTCTTCTTTTCGCTTTTGGGGTTGGGGGGTGTCCTTGCTGGCGCTCAACTGGCGGTTTCAGGAGCCACCTCACTTGCTGATGAATGGGGGCTGAGTGGCGGCTTTGTGGGCTTTTCCATTGTCGCGTTAGGAACCTCATTGCCCGAATTAGTGACTGCAGTGGCGGCAGCTCGAAAGAAAGAGGCTGGTCTCATCGTCGGGAACCTCTTCGGTTCCAATCTTTTCAACGGGTTAGCTGGTGGAGCTGCCATTGGTCTCGTTAACGCCGGACCGATAGGAGATGCCAAGCTCACTGGAGGTGGTCTACTAGCAATGCTTGGCGCCGTAATTGTTGCTTATCTCCAGGGGGCGAGAAAGAGGCGTATCGGCAAGATAGATGCTTTGTTATTACTCGCCATATACCTCGCTGCCATGCTGTGGCTGGGAGTCACTTAGCCATTCACTACTCACGTAGGCTTCGTTCGGATTCATAAGTTCTTCACACAAAACTGACCGGATAGGAACAACAATGTCGACGACAGTTATCACCGGCGCCAATAGAGGTATCGGACTTGAGTTAGCGCGCCAATGCATCCAAAGAGGCGACAAAGTGTTCGCTGGATGTAGAAAACCTGATGAGGCACCCCACTTAGAGGCACTTCAGCCGCACTCCATTTTACCCATCGACGTCGGAGACGAAGCCTCAGTCCTCTCGTTTACCGAAGCCATTGAGGAGCCCGTGAGTCTTCTCATCAATAATGCCGGAACCAGCATCACAAACTTAGGTTTCAGTCGCGATGAAGTCGGTGTGATGAACGCCCCTGTCGGTTTGACACTTGACTTGATCAGAATCAACGGGCTGAGCGCGGCAACCGTCACTAGGAGTCTCTCAGAGCGACTGGAGTCGGGAAGCAAAGTCGCCAACATCACCAGTCAAATCGGTTCCATGGTTGTCGGCTCCAAATTCAACGATCTGCCTTACGCTGCCTCGAAGGCTGTAATGAACATGGTCACCGTGCAACTAGCAGCACAGCTTGAAGCCAGTGGCATCGCAGTAGTCGCCTTTCACCCAGGCTGGGTAAGGACTGACATGGGCGGTTCATCGGCCGACATAAGTGTTGAGGAATCAGCGCAAGGCATTCTCTCGACACTGGAAACTCTTCAGCCTGAACAGAGCGGCGCCTTCTTGAGATGGGATGGCTCAATTCACCCCTGGTGAGCGCACAAATCTGATCTGTACGTTCTAGTATCCCTCGCCGTGCGCACAATTGAAATCAAGGGAGCAGATGGCTTAAAGCTTGTGGCTGACGAATGGGGCGATCCCTCTGGTCCTCCGGTCTTGATGTGTCATGGAGCCGGACAAAATCGATACGCCTGGAAATCTTCGGCCGAAATTTTGGCGCAACGCGGATGGTTCGTAACCACCCTCGACGCGCGAGGACATGGAGACAGCGATTGGTCACCAGACCATAAATACGACTCGGAGGACATAGGGAGAGACATCGCCGCGGTGCTCAGTACCTTCGACTCTCCGCCCGCGGTTGTTGGAGCATCGATGGGTGGAATGGGAAGCCTCGCTGCTCAACGCTCCTCGGAGAGTCAGTTATATGCAGCAGTAGTCCTAGTCGACATCACACCCCACTTCGATATGGACGGCGCACGAAAGATCATTGAGTTCATGTCAGGTAATCCTGAAGGATTCGCAACCCTCGACGAGGCAGCAGACGCTATTTCTGCTTATAACCCTCATCGCAGCCGACCCTCAAATCCGGCCGGCTTGACACGCGTCTTGCGCCAAAGACCGGACGGTCGCTGGATATGGAGATGGGACCCTGCTTATGTGACATCCAAACCTGGTTTCCGGACGGGCGATCACTCGACGTTGGCCACTCACATGGAACGAGTTAGCGAAATCATGACTCAGGGAATGTTGGCCACTGACGTCCCAATCCTGTTGGTGAGAGGGGGACAGTCCGAACTTGTTACAGCAGAAGCAGTGAAGAGTTTCCTTGATCTAGTACCCGAAGCGGAGTTTGTTGACGTAGCAGGTACAGGCCATATGGTCGCTGGGGATGACAACGACGCATTCACCGAAGCAGTTGCCGCTTTCTTGACTCGTCACCATCCAACGATCGCTTAAACGGCTCTGAGGAAAATTGTTGATGGGTGTTGGTTAAGTGATCTTGGGGTTCTTACTTTTCCAGGCATACAACACTGGAAGTCCGGTCGCCGCTAGGACCGCTGCTCCGTAAAACGCTGCGACGGTAGTACCGCTCAGCCATGCAACAATTCCTAACACGGGGCCGCCTATCCCACCAGACAGTTCGAAAAACATTGTGAACGTGCTCATTGCTTGGGCCCGCTCGTTCTCAGGGACACCGTCAACGGCTGCGACCATCAGAGCCGGATAAAGCAAAGACCCTCCGATAGCAAGAATCGCCGCTCCGACGAACATCCCCGGCCGTGTGACGAAACTACCCATGACGGCCATCCCAACCGAGGACCCTACAAGCGCCAATGCAGCCGTTCTGGTTGTCCCGAGCGAATCGGGTAAGCGACTACACAGGAGACGCAACGCCAGGACGAGCAACCCGTACAACGCGTAAATAGGCCCTGCATCGCCTAACGCTCGTTCGTCCATCATCTTCGGCATAAAGCCGTGCAAAGCGGGAAAGATCATGATTCCCAAAGCCATGACAATTCCCGGCCAGATAGCTGAGCGATAGAGCAAGGAACTCTGAGTAGACGGCTTTTTAGTCACAACCCCATGGCCCTGAGACCCAACGAAATCCGGTAGCCAGCAGGCAACAATTGCCGCTAACGCCATGCATAACCCTCCGATGAGGAAGCCACCATCGAAACCCCACCTACCGACAGCCCACTCCCCAAGCCAAGGCCCAAATGCCATTCCTCCGTAAATCGCTACTGAGAAATAACTCGCCGCTTCGCCCCGCCTATGTTCAGGCGCTAAATCAGTAGTAAGGGTCACTGTTCCGACAAAAAAGGCGCCCTGCACAGCCCCCATGAGCAAACGGGCGATCAGCAATGTGGAATAGCTATCTACGAAAGCGTGTGCTGCCAGTACACCCGCTGTAATGAAAGATCCTCCAGCGATCAACAACCGGCGCCCTCTTCGGTCACCAAGTCTTCCAATCCAAGGACGCGCAAGAACAGCGGAGAATGAGAACACTCCCAAGGCTACGCCGACCTCGACGTCGCCACCGTTGAGATCTGTAACCACAAAGCGCGCAACTGTGGGAATTACCGATGAGAAACCAAGCGCAGAAAACAGTGCAGAAAGGCACAAAATGCCAAAGTGCGGGGTCAGAAGGCGCTGGTCAGGTGCACTACTTTCAACTGAACCTTGCTTATTGACCACTGCGAACACGGCTGGGCGACGCTCGTTGCTGGTCACTGCGAACGTCGTTGATCAGTCAACTCGCACCGGAGGGGTGGTCTCACTGAATTTCTCCCATACGACATCATCCGCTACCGCCATGACCTTCTCTAGTACTCCCGGCGGGTAGTTCATATGAGGCTTTGTTGGGTCAAAGGGGGGATTCGGAAGCGGCTGCTCAGGTTGAACATATTGGCTGGGGTTCTTGAGCTCTTCAATTTCTTGGGCGTCAATGCCGCAAAGCTCACGCACCTCAGGATCTATCCAGGCCTCAGGATCAATGTTGCTTCCCACACAAATTTCTAGGCTGAGGCCTTCCGGACCAGCGAAGTACATCGACTGGATAAAGC
The DNA here is from genome assembly GCA_002724355.1 of Actinomycetota bacterium. Classification (GTDB taxonomy): domain Bacteria; phylum Actinomycetota; class Acidimicrobiia; order Acidimicrobiales; family Poriferisodalaceae; genus UBA6944. The sequence continues at coordinate 22,421 of PBOM01000015.1, forward strand.
CGTGGTCAAGAGGACCCAGAACCTGAACTCCGTGAGATCTGATTCTGTCGCGGAGTTGCAACAGTTCGTCGAGGTCATCGACGTTAAATGCGACGTGCTGCATAACTCCTCTAGTTACCGGTTCTCCCCCGTTGCCAGCGTGAGTAACTCCCCATTGAATTTCTTCAGCATTTTCAGGGTGTTGAACAAATGCGATGTATGAGCTTTCAGATAGTTCGGCAAAGCCGTGGTAACAACCATTAACTCCATGCATCCAGTAGAGAGCTTTAGTTGGGCATCCGAGCACTTCAGCGAAAAACTTAAGTTGCGCTTTCATGTCCTTGGTCGAAATAGCTAGATGATTGACGCCGTTGGGATGAAGAGCCATATGTGTATGGTACGCCCCAAGAAGATCCTCTACTAGCAGAGACCCTAGTGAAGGAAGCAATAGCGCGATCGCATGCAGGCCATCACATATAAGCCATAGGCTGGGCCCATGTGGATTCGCCTACGTCAGATCGCAGTGGTCACCTCAGATCTCCTTAAGACAGCCCTAGATATCCAGACCGTTCTGGGCGTCGAAGCCTGTCACACTGACCCTGGGGTTGGGGTCTTTGGACTGAAGAACACTCTTTGGCCCATTGGGAATCAGTTTTTGGAGTGCGTGACACCGACAACCACAAATACCGCTGGAGGTCGCTACATCGAGAGACGAGGCGGTGATACCGGCTATATGGTCATTAACCAAGTAGACGATGTCGCTTCTCGGATCGCTCACGTGGAAGAACTAGGTGTTCGAATTGCCAACCATATGAACTACGACAAGGGTGGGTTCGAGGGCATACAACTGCACCCAGCCGACACTGGTGGAAGCTTCTTCGAAATGGACCAGATGAAAGTCGATGGGGCCGAAGACCTTGACGGTCCTTGGTGGCCAGCAGGTTCTAGCTGGGCAGATTTTTCGCGCACAGAACGCGTGCGTTCAATATGCGCAGCGGAACTGCAAGCAGTAGATCCTGAACGACTTTCCACTAGGTGGGCACAGATAGCTCAGCTTGAACTACAGAGTGACCCTGAAGGAAACCCAACTATTGAGTTCGATAACGCCTCGATCCGCTTTGTGGAGGCCAAAGACGGGCGAGGCGATGGACTTGGCGGCATTGATGTTGAGTGTGTCGACCGTGACGCCATTCTCGCTGGAGCTAAACAGCGGGGTTGCGGCGTTAATGACGAACAGGTGTTACTCGGAGGGTTGCGGGTTTATCTGAGAGGATAATTACGCTCCTCGACTTTTTATAGGATTAGACCCAAGGGGAAAGGGCCTTTCATGAGCGCCAATTTAAGAAACTTCACTCGATCCGTGTTTGTGTTCGACGCGGTTGTCCAGCGCGTCGCGCTCGAGGATTGGGACAACCAATCTCCGTGCGAAGGGTGGTCTGCAAGAGACGTACTCAGACATCACTGTGGGGTTCTTGCCGCTATGACAGCCACATTAAACAGTGGTGAGACTGTTCCACCTGAGTCTGTTGATTCGGCTCCAGATCCGGTTGCGCTATGGAACTCGACCCGTGATGCCGCTTTAGAGGCGCTCGACCAACCAGGAATTCTTGAACGGGAAGGAAAGTTCTGGTTTGGGCCAATGTCTGTTGACGAGTGGATCCGGATCGTGCAGTGGGACCCGATGACTCATGCCTGGGATATCGGCAAAGCCACCGGGATAGAGGCTCACCTTCCGGACGATCTGGCGGCCGGCAGTCACGAACTTATTGAACCAATGAGAGAGACTCTTTCTAAATGGGGTCTTGTCGCGGATCCAGTTGGCGTAGCCGAGGGTGCTACCGCATCAGAACGTTTTTTGGGTCTAACTGGTCGAGATCCCAGTTAACCAAACTGACTCACTTTGGCTTCGGCGATGAAGTTTATTGAACCGACACCAGTCGACGCCGTCAGTTCGGAGCTCACCGACCTTCAGGTCGCAAGCTGGCGCGAGCAGGGCTTTGTTCTTGTGGACGGCCTCTTACCACTAGACCTCGTTTCTAAACTCGTTGACGCGGCGGTATCTCGATTCCCTTCAGCTAATTCGGATGAAGCCGCTGGTCTCAACGATTTTGGCGGTGGAATGACCTTCCCTGATCAAAACCGATTTTTCAACTTGATGTCCTTGCACCCCCACCTGCTCGGCGCAACATCTCAGCTATTGGAGGTGCCCATTAGCGAACTCAGGCTGAGCCAGTCAGACCTCTGGCCCAAATATGGTCGCGTACCTGGCGACCGCGGCGATTTAGATAATCAGGACCAACGGATGCACCTTGATTACCCAAATCACACTTTGACGCACCCACCAGCTTGGGATCAGCCTGAAGCCGTGGAAATCATCGTCTACTTGTGCGACGAAACTGATGTCGGAGGCGCCACGGCTGTAGTTCCACGCGAGAGTCACGATGACGTCGCGTACAGGTCACCGATGGTAAATACGCCCGGCGTCAGCGATATTCCGTGGATCAATGATCGCTGCCGAGCAGAGGCTTGGTTCCAAAAGCATCATCCCGAGATCGCAGAGTTTCGGACACGACTCTACGAGCGTGAGGTATATGCCCAATATCGTCAGGGGTCGGTGCTGCTATACCGGCACGACACCTGGCATCGGGGAACTCCTTTGCACCCTGGTTCTATTCGCCTAGCTCACAATTTGACGTTCAGGAAGGCAGAAGCTTATTGGATTAGCACACTTCATCCCGGGTGGGCTTGGGCTATGTACCAACCCGATCAGCGAATGGAGCGACTGATAGCGGAGGTGAGCCCTGAGCAGCGTTCAGTTCTTGGGTTTCCTGCACCTGGTGATCCCTACTGGGATTCAGACAAGATCGACGCGGTGGAGGCACGCTACGGAGCATTGGGCTTTGACGCTGTTCCTTATCGTCAACAACTCTCATGGACGGGACTTAACTAGCTCAGGTCTGACACTGCATCAGAGAGGAAAAGGAATTATTAGCAAAGTCCATTGTTTAGCGACACTTCGGCAAGTATTTATGACTGGGACTATCGTCGCCTTATGCACGACGACATTTTGAAGTGGCAGGTTGGCGATGTCACTATTACCTCAGTTCCTGAATCCTCGGATCCAACCTCGCCGAAGTTCATGTTCTCGTCAATTGACAAAGATGGGGTTTTAGCTCTCCGCGAAGAATCACCGTGGTTGGAACCATTCGTAGGAGACAAGGGGCATCTACTCCAAAAAATTCATTGCTGCATTATCGATACCGGCAGCGAGCGAATCGCTGTAGATACGTGTGTCGGTAACGACAAAGAACGGGGGAACCCGCTCTGGCACGAACAACAGGGGCCATTTCTCGATCGTTTATCCGCTAGCGGATATTCACCTGAATCGATAACTCACGTTGTATGCACACACCTGCACGTCGACCATGTCGGTTGGAACACACGTTTAGTAAATGGCCAATGGGTACCGACTTTCCCGAATGCGGAGTACCTATTCGTGGAGGTTGAGTTCGACCATTGGTCGAACACTGAGGACTTGTTTGGCGATCCTGTCTTCGAGGATTCGGTAGCACCTATTAAGAATGCCGGACTCGCGAATCTCGTCGGATCCGATTATGTAATAGGAGATGCCGTTTCGTTTGAGTCAACTCCAGGTCATACACCGGGCCACATAAGTATCCGAGTCGATTCTGGGGATCAGCGGGCAATAATCACGGGCGACATGGCTCACAGCCCTATCCAAATTGCCAATCCGGACCTAAGTTCAAGTTTCGATACCGATCCAGACATGGCTCGATCTACTCGCCTAGAGGCATTTGCTAGATGGGCGGACGGGCGCACTCTGGTCATTGGAACCCATTTCGGTACTCCGACTGCAGGCACAATGCATGTTGATGGAGACGCGTACCGACTTGATACCGGTCTCTAATCTTTTGCCGTTTGACTAACTGAATCTTGGCGGATGAGGGTAGTCACCGTTGTTGGCGAGCATGTGTGCGGGGCCATCTACCTTGTTAATGGCGGCGTCAGGTCCCCAGATGTGTTCTTTCATCCATCCAAACACATTCCGGTTGCCGCCGAATCTGGCAAGTTCCTCTCCACGTTCGATCGCCTTGTCAGTAACTTCCCCTTCTTCTGCCAGTTCCTGAACAAAGCCTGCTGAGAAAGCATCCTCCCCTGTCCAACGTTTCGCGAACTGCACAGTTTCATAAAAAGCGTGGCGCGGAAGTTTGTGGTGGAAAAGCGCCAATTCTGGTTCCGGTATGGCCATACCGATCTCCACTTCGTTGGCACACATCATGCCCCTGTCTCGCCGCATCACTCTTTGGTCGTGACACAACGCCCACATGAATCCTGCTCCGAATGCATGCCCGTTGACCGCAGCGATTGTGGGAATAGGGAATGTGATGAGACGAGAGAAAAGCTTCATTGCCTCGTCACCGAAAACTTTGCGGTCTCCTCCTTCATGTTCACCTTTGCTGGTGATCCAGTCGAGATCGAGGCCGTTAGAGAAGAACTTAGAGTCAGATGATGCAGTCACGAGAGCCTGAGGTCCACTTGTTTGCTCTACCTCATCTAAAGCGGCGTTCAGTTCTCTCACCATGCTTGTGGTCCACCGATTTTCGCCATTATTCAACGTGAGGACGCTGACGTGACCATGTTGTTCAAGGGTGAGGTATTCGTTCATTCCTTTACGGTAGACCGACGATGGGCATCGCGTCGCATACGGTGAAGGTATGCGTGTTGTCTTCACTGTGCTTGATGCGTTCCCTCACTCGGTCATTGAATCCGAAATCACTCCGAATTTGGCCCAACAAGCGGCGATGGGAGCCATGCCCGCAACAGGCGGCGAATCGTTAATGCTCTCGGTGACGTACTCCAATCATGCGGCGTTCATGACTGGCTTGCCCCCACTACAAACAGGACACTGGGGTAATTGGGCTTGGATTAACAACGAGTTTGGAAAGACCTATGACAGCGGACCTCAGGGCCGAACCATATTTCATGATTGCGAGGACGCGAATCTGCGATCTGTCGCTGTGGTAGGCGATCACAAGTTATTGGCGACGATGGGTGCGTTAGAGGCAAATGTGTCTTGGCCGCCGGCGGGTTCGCCCCCGGAGGGGACCCCGCTTGATGCCTACGGATACCCCAAAGATGAGGCGGTGATAGAAGCTGCAGCAAACACAGATTTGGATGCGGATTTCGTTCTGTTTCATCTCAACGAGCCCGATACATCGATGCATATGTACGGGCCGGACTCCGCTGAGGCAAGAGATCAGTACCAGCGGAGTGACCACTCTTACGGTTTACTCGTCGATTTGTTGAAACCTCTCTGGGACGACACGGTTCTCATTACGGTGAGCGATCACTGCCAAGAACCGACCGATCACCCCGAATGCGTCAACCTTCGAGACCACGCCAAGAACGCTGGTTGGCCAGTTCAGATTAGGAATGATGGAACTGGTGCGATCGTCATTGCCTCCGAAGAGATCTCAGAAGAGGAATTTGCGCAACTTCAGTTAGAAATATTGCGATTCGAAGGAGTGGGGGGAGGAGTGCTGGCGGCACCAAACGTTTACTTGGTATGGACTGAACCCCACCGAATGTTTGGCCGAGGGGAGCCTCTAACCCGAGGTAACCACGGCAGCCCCCGATGCACTCAACAGGTGGCTATTGTTTCTGGAGGTCATCCCGCTGCTCGAAATTTAGGAGCATCTGTCTTGCGTCAGAGACCAGGGACCCTTAGCTGGGCGCCCAATATTAGAGATCTCCTCGAGATCGGTGCAGCCCACTAAGACAGGAGAGTCTCAGCTTCGAGGGACCTCGATCCATGGAATGTCTTTATCGATCCGTGGTTCTCCTGGGAGTCCCAGAACCTGTTCGCCCAAGATATTTCGCATTATCTCAGATGTTCCGCCTTCAATGGAGTTAGCACGCACCCTCAAAAAGCCGTGCTGCACACCGTTTTCTGACCCATCGACTGATAGGTCCTCGGGCCGACGGAAGGTGTAGTCGTAATCGACTTGTCCTGCCATACCCATCATGTCAACTGCTGCGGTGAGGAGATCTTGGTTTAATTCCGCAAACGCGAGTTTGGCGATTGACATCTCTGGGCCAGGATTTCCTTTTCTACGGTTTTNGCCTGCGCGTATGTTTGTCAGACGTTGTGTTTCGGAACGCACNTATAGCTGCATCATTCGGTCACGGGTAACACTGCTACGAAGACTTTCAGGTGTGTCTTTCCACATCTTGGTCAAGATAGAGATCGGACCGGACCCTGCCTTGGGTGGGCCGCCGCCACTGCCTGCGCCAATCGCGTTGCGTTCGTTCATCAGGGTCGTCAACGACACACGCCAGCCGTCACCCACGTCTCCTATCCGGTTCGAATCGGGTATTTGGACGTCTGTGAGAAATACTTCGTTGAATTCCGCTTCGCCAGTTATTTGTCGCAAGGGTTGGACATCAACGCCGGGACTTTTCATGTCTACCGCAAAGTACGTCATGCCCCTGTGTTTGGGCATGTCGGGATCAGTTCTGGTGACCAACATTCCCCAATCTCCCAGGTGCGCCATCGTGTTCCAAACTTTTTGACCGTTGACAATCCACGACTCGCCATCTTCTATGGCTCGGGTGGCCAACCCTGCAAAGTCGCTTCCGGCGCCGGGTTCGCTGAAGAGTTGACACCAGCGTTCTTCACCGGTGAACATCGGTCGAAGAAATCGTTTCTTTGAGTCGTCACTGCCGTGGGTGTGAATGGTGGGACCGGCCAAATGCATGAAGAACATGGCGGGTTGCATTGGTGCGGCGCCAGCTTCTCGGAGGCGAGTTTCCACCTGCTTTTGCAGGATTGGACTTACCCCGAGTCCTCCGTGACCGTGGTCAAAGTAAACCCAGGCCAAGCCATGATCGAATTGGGCCCCTCGAAAGTCTTCGTAGCTCATTTCCTTTGGGTCGTTGTCGGCGAGTAACGCGTCGACGGCGCCAGCAACAAGAGTTTCTTCGGATCGGTCTGCGGAGGTAGCGGTATCAGCCATGGCTGCAGTCTTGCCAATCCAACGGGGTCAACACAAGCTGGCTGTCGCCTAAGTGGCAACAAACATCAGTTTTCGCCGCGACGCCCATCGAATTGCGGGTCGCGCTTTTCTAGAAAGGCTTGCGCTCCTTCTGCCATATTCCGGGGGATGAGAACTGACTGATGCTCCATTTCAACTGCCAGCTGATCGACAAAACTTGACGTCGAGGCGCCGTCTATCGATTGTCGAATGCGGACCATTGCATCAGGGCTGGTGCGTTTCAATATGTCGGTTGCAGCCGCCACTTCGGCGTCCAGTTGATCATCGTCGACGCATTTCCAGATCAATCCCCAATCAGCAGCTTGTTCCGCTGAAATTCGGTCCCCAAGCATCGCCATGCCCATGGCTCGTGACCTACCCGCTCGTCTCGGGAGACTCCAGGTTGAGCCCAAATCGGGAACTATTCCAAGACGAGGTCCAAAAGTCGCCACGAAGAACGATGACCTCACTGCGATGGTGACGTCGCATGCCAAGGCAAGTCCCATCCCCCCACCGGCCGCAACTCCGTTCACTCTGGCAACAGTCGGAACTGGACAGTTGTGAAGAGCAGCTAAAGCTGGGTTAAAGAAATCTCCCATTGACGCAGTGGCTTCATTAGCGTCAGCTTGTTCGGGTTGTTCTGCGGCGTTATTCAGATCGGCCCCCGAACAAAAGCCTCTGCCTTCGCCCGTGATGACTACGACCCGAACCGCCTCGTCTTCTCGCACTCTGTCGAGCGCGCTGCTTAGATCCTGCATGAGTTCATCGCTCATTGAATTGAGCGATTCGGGGCGATTTAAGGTGATGGTTGCTACGCCGTCATCTTGGTTGTAGTGAACTACGCCATTGGGCATATTTGTGGTCATAGCAAAAAGCTAGGTCAATCTCGGGGTGGTCGTCTATACAGAACGCCGTCCTGTTCCAAAGCTGCGACCGCTTCAGCACTCATCCCAAGCAAATCATGGAGAACTGAACCGTTGTGTTCTCCAACTTCTGCAGCGGTCAGGTCAGGCAGATCCGGGGCATCAGAGAAGCGGAGCGGAAAGCCTGGTATCAGCATCGATCCAGCAAGCGGATCGGTTACTTCGCGGACGGTGCCTCTTTCCAGAAAATGAGGATGAGTTTCAGCTAGTTTTACGGGCTCAACTACGGGTCCGCAGGGCACACGGTGCTGTTCGAGAATCGCGACGACCTCTTCATCGGTTCCAAAGGTCGACATCCACTGCTCAATGATCTCCGTCAGGTCGTCACGGTACTCAAGGCGGGTTCGATTGTTCTGAAATCTTGGGTCCTCGGCTAGTTCTGGAGACCCCAGCGCCGCCCAGAGGTTCGCTATCTGATTTTCGAGGGCGAATACAACTATCCAGCCTTTCGGCCCTTTGAATATTCCAGCCGGGCTAGCTGGCGCATAGTGGCGACCGGTGCGCATCGCTACAACTTCACCTTCAGACAGCGACGGGCCCGAGACCGCCGTCTCTTGCATGTGATACATCACGTCAACCATTCCAATATCGAGGTGCGATCCCTCTCCTGTTCGATCGCGTCGATATAGGGCATACCCCAAGGCAGCGAAGGCGTGAACACCAGTCGACGTATCCGCGATTCCTGCGCCAATCAACATCGGTGGACCGTCGGGGTCACCAGTCATATGCATTAACCCGGAATATGCCTGGGCGATGAAATCGAATGCTGTCTTTTCGGAGAGAGGGCCCGATTGCCCAAAACCTGAAATGGAAGCCATGATGATCCTCGGATTCAGCTGCCTCAATCTGTCATAGCCAAGTCCTCGTCGCTCCATTACACCTGGGCTGTAATTCTCAACGACGATGTCGACCTTAGGGATCAAATCTTCGATTAGTGATATGCCCTCACTGGTGGTTAAGTCGACTGAGAGGCTGCGCTTTCCCCGATTTTGTTGCACGTGATACGCAGATCTTCCATTTCGCCTAGGAGGACTCGGTCGAACAGGGTCTCCATAGGGTGGGTATTCGACTTTTATAACATCGGCTCCCATCTCCACTAGGAGTCTCGTACAAGAAGGGCCTGCCAGATATTGGGTGAAGTCCAAGACAGTCACACCTTCGAGATAAGGAGTAACACCCGGTTGATGGCTTTGTTGAGATTCAGTCACCCTTTGAGAGTAGGCCCTCGCCTGGGATCGATGTCATAGAAAAGCGCCTTAAACAGCCCAGCATTCCCATATGTAGCCGAAGTTATCTTTACTCTGGAGGGAGTGGTACCGAACCAATCCAGGCTGCTTGTTTTAACGATTGCTTTGCTTTTAGGAATAGCAGCCCTGGTGCAACTGATCAGTGGTGGCTCAGATAACGATTCTCCTTCTGCGGCGGCTTCCCCCGTTGAAGAAGACGTCGAACCCCTAGCAAGCAACTCGACACCTAATTCGATACCAGAAAGCAGAACGGCTAGCACTCCAACTTCTTCTTCGATAGCGCCCACCGCCACCACTGCAGCCCCGAGTTCTTTTTCCTTCACCACTACTGTGGAGGGTTCGATGACGATCAGCGGGTACGGCGACAACACCATCGACGTGGGCGAGAGTTGGCCAAATTTCCGCACAGCTATCTATCGAAGCGATACGTCGAACTCGGATCTCCTGATTGAACTCCGTGACGATCAAGTCACTGTTGCGTCATTTGGATACTCAGATAGCAGCTGGCCAGTTCAGGGCATACGGTGGCTTGACGATGCGACCCAGGGCGTAAAAGAAATCGTTGTTTCAGCTTCTGCTGGTTGGGAAATTGATTTACTTCCAGATGCTTTCCTATGGAACCAGCAAATAGACGCAGGTAAAACCCCTCAACCCGAGGACTTGTTGCTGTTCTCATCACAGGGCTTGACATTCGTCGGCTCCCAGCAAAATCCGAGTGCTGAAGGAATCGGCGATCTGATGATCTATAACGCTTGTGAGGGACCCTGCAAAGAAGAAAGCACTAATTGGGTGTTTCAACTCGATCCTGATTGCAGTTCTATTCCTGCCGTTTTTGTTAGGGAAGTAGGGAATCCGTTCTTTGAACGAATCTCTCCCTCGAATTCCGGTTTGGGAGAGCAACCACTAGAGGTAACTTTGCGTCCCTACGAATGGCTTCAACTTCTAACTCACTGTCGATGGTCCGCTGCACCCACGGCGGGTTAGCTCACCTGACGTTGGTCAAAGAACTACTTATAGCGATAGGTGATTCTTCCTCGAGTTAGGTCGTAAGCAGAAACCTCTACCTGAACCCGATCCCCGGGAAGGATGCGGATGTGATGTTTTCGCATCTTGCCGCTCAGATGGCCAAGAACTTCGTGTCCGTTATCCAACTCGATACGAAAGTGACCGCCTTTAAGCGCTTCAACAGTCTTTCCTTCAAGCAAGATGGCGTCGTCCTTCTGTTTCGGCAAACCAATTTCCCTTCAATCGCTGTCTCAACATCCTACCGGAATAGGCCCACTAGCTGAGATATGAGCATGTTCGCCAGAATCGAACTATTTTTGAAGTAGTTCCACATAAGGGGATCCAAATGTCGTATGACTTAAAGATTTCGGGCGGCACCATCGTTGACGGGACAGGCGCAGCGCGCTTCTCGGGCGACTTAGGTGTAAAGGACGGGCGTATCGTCGCTATGGGCGACGCTCCCGCCGATGCCGCCAAAACCATCGATGCCAGCGGTCGAATTGTCGCGCCCGGTTTCGTTGATATCCATACCCATTACGACGCACAAGTCTTGTGGGATCCATTGGTGAGCTGCTCACCCTGGCACGGAGTGACAACCATTGTTATGGGCAACTGCGGCTTCTCCGTAGCTCCGACTCGGCCAGAGCACCGCGATCTCATTATGCGGACATTGGAAAACGTTGAGGGAATGAGTGTTGATGCCCTGCGCGCCGGACTAGGCGACTGGGGATTTGAGAGCTTCCCCGAGTACTTGGACACTCTTGAAGACAACGGATGCGCAGTGAACATGGCAGCGATGATCGGACACACTGCTCTACGAATGTACGTAATGGGTGAGGAAGCAACCGAGCGAGAAGCCACCGAGGAAGAAATCAGTCGTCAACGAGAACTTGTCACTGAAGCACTCGAAGCAGGGGCTTTAGGGTTCGCGACGAGCCGCGCCAACACCCATGTTGGGTACGAAGGCCGCCCAGTGCCAAGCCGTTTGGCGACCCCAGAGGAAATCATCGAGATCGCCCAAGCGCTGGGAGATGTCGGAGGCATCATGCAAGCGACACAAGGGCGAGGCCTCAGCCACGAACAGTTTGCTCGAGTGGCCGAGTCCACTGGAGCAAATGTGAGTTGGACGGCTCTGTTGGCAGGAACACTAGGACCCGGAAGCCATCTTAAGGACCTTGAGCAAGCTCACGCTCTGGCTGACCGTGGGCTACCTGTATTTCCTCAGGTCGCAGTTCAACCGGTGCAGTTTGAAATGAGTTGGGAGGCTCCGTTCATTTACGAAGGGATGCGCGTCTTTCAACCCGTGGCCCAAAGCGATCGAGAAGGGCGGAAGGCCTACTATGCGGATCTGGACTGGCGAGAACAGTTCAAAGAGAAGGCCGGCAACGGTGGCAAGATCGGTGATCGTTGGGCGAGAACCGAAATCAGTTGGTTCCCTACCGATACCTCTATGGAAGGCAAGAACGTTCAAGAGCTAGCTGACGAGCTCGGTCAAGACCCAGTCGATGTGATGCTCGACATGGCACTAGATTCCGATTTGGACATGCGCATAGTTCAAGACGTCGTGAATCATGATCGAGATGAGATTGACGAACTTCTGCATGATCCCACAACGGTCATTGGGCTTTCCGATGCAGGAGCGCACGCGAGTCAGTTATGTGACGCCAAGTATTCAACAGAGTTTCTGTCGACATTCGTTAGAGAACGGGAGAGCTTTGATCTGGAACAGGCCGTCCACATGCTCACTCAGCGCCCTGCTCAGGTATTCGGCATCGAAGATCGGGGAACTCTTGTCGAGGGCGGCTGGGCTGACGTAGTGGTCTTTGACATGGACAACGTGGGACATGACGGAAAGCGCCGCGTATATGACCTTCCCGCGGGAGCCGATCGTCTGATATCAGACGCCACTGGAATTGATGCTGTCGTCGTCAACGGAACACTTATCCGACACGATGGAGAAGACACAGTCACCTCCGATTCAACGCTGCCCGGCAAACTGCTGCGTCACGGCAAAGGCTGACGGGTGCCTGTAGATCCCGATCACGATTTTTGGAAACCCGGCATGGGCTGGGCCAAAGCCGTTGAAGATATCGAGTATGTCAAGGGTTTGGCGGATGAAATGGGTGGCCCCGAACGCGTCCAGCGACAGCACGATGGAGGTCGTTACACGGTTCGGGAACGAATGGAAAAGTTTTGCGACCCGGGTTCATTTTTGGAAATGGGCCATCTGATTGGCGCCGCTGAGTACGACGCTGATGGCAACTTGGTTGAGTTTTCGCCCGGTGGTTATGTCATGGGACTGGGGGAAATCGATGGACGTTCGGTATCAGTTGGCGGCGATGACTTCACCCTGTCGGGTGGGAGCCCGCATGACGTCCACAAACTCCCCCACCACTTCGCACAACCTTTGGCTCTGAAATACGGCATCCCGTATGTTCAACTCCGCGAAGGGGTGGGTCATTCTTCCAAACAAGACGAGCAAGATGGCCATATGGGGTTACCTCAAGGTGATCTGTGGCATCAAGGCGTTGAGTTGCTTGGCAATGTCCCGGTCGCTTCAGCAATTCTGGGTTCGGTTGCCGGGTGGCCAGCTGCGGCAGCCTTGTTGTCGCACTTTAGTGTCATGGTCAAAGAAAAATCTCAGATCTTTCCTTCTGGGCCTCCAGTTGTTGAGCGCGCTATCGGGGAAAAACTTTCCAAAGAAGAACTTGGTGGCTGGCGCATGCACGTTGTCGAAAGTGGCCAGGTCGACAACGTTGCTGAAGACGAGGATGATGCATTCCAACAGATCCGTGATTTTCTCTCTTTCCTTCCTAACACGGTGAGAGAGGTTGCACAGCGAGTAGAGACTGGAGA
>PBOM01000016.1 GCA_002724355.1 Actinomycetota bacterium
GCTACATACGGGATGACAGAAACCGGTAGCGGCATCGTTTATAACGGCCACCCGCTCAAGAATGTCGAGCTACGAATAGTCAACGGTGAAGTACACATACGGTGCCCGATGTTATTTAGGTGTTATCGGAACGGGGGTGAGCCTTTTACTGAAGATGGCTGGTATCCAACGGGAGATTCAGGGTCGCTTGACAGTTCAGGTGTGTTGAGTGTGTTTGGGCGAATGGGTGAGATGATCATCACGGGCGGAGAAAATGTTTGGCCGGTCGCGGTTGAACGAGTTTTAGAAAAAGTGACTTGTGTCGCGGAGTGTGCCGTTGTGGGACGCCCAGATCCCGAGTGGGGGGAAAGCGTCACCGCGATCGTAGTAGCGGGCGAACAAAAGCCTTCTTTGGAGATGCTTCGTGAAGCGGTTAAGGAATCGTTGCCTGCGTTTTGTGCGCCACGCGCTGTGGAATATGTTGATCAGCTTCCGCGGACAGCCCTTGGAAAGATCCAGCGACACTTGCTGTAGTCGACATCCGCGGATTGGGCCTCACTAATAGTGAAGAAAGCCATTTGTAGGCACGACATCGGCAGGAAACTCGTCGATGAACAGGGACGCTGTTCCCAGGCCATGGATCTCGTTTGGCGCTAATTCCATCGCTAGATCTCTCGCTGAGCGCAGCGCTATGGGCCCATCTAAAAATGATGAGATCAAGACATTGACGTCGTTGCTTTGTGCAAGTTCCGCAACTTTTCGTGTGGCTGAGGGTCCTCCTATGACAGAAGGTTTGAGTACGAACGTTTGAGCTGCGGCGTGCTCAAGTAGTTGGTGTACCTGTAATTCATTTGTCAGTTGCTCGTCTGCTCCGATTTTGACACCGGTTACCTCGCGCACCTTTTTCCAGTCGAGAGGATTAGCGGTTGGTTCTTCGACCAAGTCCACATGGTTCGAATCGATCGCGCTCAAAACATAGAGGGCGTCCTCTAGCGACCATCCGCCGTTAGCATCTAAACGAAGTGCTGAATGTGGCCCGACGAGCTGTATCGCTCTCTGAATTCGGGCAATGTCTGTCTTTTTGTCGGTGGCCGCTACCTTCAACTTGATAGCCAAATAACCCTGCTCTAACGCGCGAGAAACTTCGGATTCAATTGATGAACTTTCTGCTGATCCGATGAGCGCTTGGACCGCGATCTTGCCACTGGCGGGAGTAGTAGAAGAGCTAGCTTTCTCTAAATTCTCGATTGCTGTGTTCGCGCCACTGCGAGCCGCCGGAGCGTCTGGTAAACGATGGGGATTCTTAACCCAACTTTCTAGTGCCGCTAGGGATTCGTCGAAGGTCTCTAAACCGAACCCGGGAAGCGGAGCTGCTTCTCCATGGCCTTGAAAGCCGTCTTCACTCGCAGTGATTTCGATGATATTTCGATGTGTGGTGCTCCCGTGTGCGGTGACTAACGGATGCCGTAACTGCAGCTTTCGGGTTTTAAGCGCTATGAACACGAGAGCTGCTCGATGATCGCTGTTGCTGTCGCGTCGGGTTGTTCAAGGTGCGTCGCGTGCCCAGAATCGGCGATCACTTGAATCGACGCGTTGGGAAGTGCAGTAGACATGTCGTGAGCAATTTGCAGGAACTTCTGATCCTTGTCGCCGACCAACAACAGGGTTGGAACTTTCAGAGTACGGAGAGCTTCGTGAAGTGGATTCATGTTGCCGGTGCCGCTTGCTCTAAGGCTGTTTGCCAGCCCGAGGGGATGATTTGTTTGACGTTCCGCTATTGACTCCTGCCATTGGGTCGCTGTCAGTTTGTTTCGCAAACTTTCCCACATGGGCATATCGACCCAAGACTCGATAAATGCTTTGACCCCTAGATCAGAAATAGACGCAGCTAATTTATTGTCGGCATCTCTCCGGTCAAGGCGGTCGCTGTCATTCGCGATGCCTGGCGAAGCGCCGATCAATGTCAAGGAACGGACCTTCTCTGGGTGGTTCACTGCGAAATTCAAGGCGACACGACCACCCATTGAGTATCCAACAATCGCTGTCGGCGTCGCGTTGAGTTGCTCGAGCAGCGATGACAGTTGCTGAGAGACAGCATCAAGATTGTACGCAGTGAGAGAAACAGGAGATTCGCTGCGGCCATGCCCAATCAGGTCGGGGACGATTCTTCTCCCGGGCAAACGATCGGCCAGCGACTTCATGGCTAACGCGGATCCTGTGAATCCGTGAATAATCAATACCGGTTCGCCTGAACCTGCGACGGTTACTTCTAGAGCTGTGCCGTTGCAGATTAGGTTCATGATGACTCTATGGAGTCTGCGACTGCGCGACCGATCCGCAGGTGTTGATCTATGTCATGGGATGAGTCAATCGGGATTCTGATTACTCGAATGCCTTGTGGTTCGCGTACCAGGTCCGCCAACGTGCCGGCATTGGAAACTTCTTGATATTCGATGCCCAACGCTTCAACGATTCCAGCGATAGGCAAATGCTGTGGGGTTGTGAAAAGTTTTTCGAATATTGCCGGATCTGTTACCTGAGCTATGGGCAGGTGACTAAAGATTCCTCCCCCTTGGTCGTCTAAGACCACCACTGTCAGGGTGATATCGAGACTCCTAGCAGCGATAAGACCGCCCATGTCGTGTTGAAAGGCTAGATCTCCTATTAGGAGAGTGGTGGGCTGACCGCTTGCTGCTGCACCTGCAGCGCTGGAGATCACTCCGTCAATGCCGCTTGCTCCTCGGTTCCCTATTACATGGAGGGAGTCGGAATGAGGTTCCATAAAACTATCGATATCTCGCACAGGCATAGAGTTAGACACATAAAGCACATGGTCTGAGGGGAGATGACGACCAAGTTCGCGAGCAACAGCGGCTTGCAAGAGCGGTTCACTGTCGAGGATGTTGTTGATGGTCGTTGATGCTTGATCATTTGCAGAACGCCACGTTGTCTGCCACTGAGGATCAGCCATGGTTGGATCGATTATTTCGGCTATCGCGCTAAGTCCCTCATTGCCAACGCTCAAGATTTCTGAAGTTGTGAAACTAGGATCTGCCCAGCTGTTGAATGGATCAAACATGATCATGGGGCAGCGATGATGCTCCAACCATTTCTTCAGAGCTTTACAGGTGGGTGGACCGCCCAATCGGATCACAATGTCGGGAGCTACCTCCTTGGACCACGAACTGCGTAGCAAATGATCGTGATGTTGTAGAACGGTGACGTCCTTGAAGTCGATACGCAGTTGGGAGAGGGGCTCCGCCAAAAGCGGATATCCGGTCTTTGTGCAGAAATGCTTTACGGCCTGACGCCATTGGGATCCTTGAACCATGGGGCCCGCAATTACTACTCCACGAGGTGTTTGTTCAAGGCGTTGCGCCAGGTCTCGGATTTTGTTTGAGCTAAGGACAGTGTGCGCCATGTCGAGGTGAATGGGATCAGAAGGTTGACCTAGAACAGCATCATTGAGTGGCTCAAGAGGTTCTCGGAATGGCCAGTCGAGGTGAACAGGCCCCGGCCTTGGGCCCATAGAGGACTGGAAAGCGCGAGCGGCAGCGAATTGGAACCAATGGTCATCAGGCTCGTTAGCGATCGGAAGTTCAGCGAACCAACGGACATTGCTGCCGTAGATGTTTGTTTGGTCAATCGTCTGACCGGCGCCCCAACCTCTCAATTCCGGTGGCCGGTTCGCTGTTAGAACAATCAGCGGAGTTTCAGACCAGTTTGCTTCAACTACGGCTGGTAGATAATTGGCGGCCGCAGTTCCAGAAGTGCAGATCAAAGCGACAGGTTTTTGTGTTTTCTTTGCGAGACCCAAAGCAAAAAATGCGGCTGAGCGTTCATCCAACTGCACCCAAGTTTTGATGTTTGCTGTCTGAGCGAATGTGAGTGTTAGGGGTGTTGATCTAGACCCGGGTGAAATAACGACGTGTTCGACGCCCTGACCGGAAAGTTCGTTGGCAAACGTCGCGCATGCACTGTAAACGGGGTCCCTCGTCATGATGGTTACGGTGTCAGGTCGAGAGCGCCTAAAAGTGCTTCGAATTTGGTGGCCGTCTCGGCTAACTCGTGTTCCGGCTCTGCTCCATCGACAATTCCTCCACCGGCAAACAAGGTCAGAGTGTTGCTGGTTAGAAGCGCTGAACGCAGAGCGACTCTGAACTCGCCATCACCATTTGGGGTCCTCCAACCCACAGGTGCCGCGTACCAGCCTCTATCCATGGATTCATTTTCGTCGATCCAATCTTGAGCGGTTTGCCTTGGTAAGCCGGCGACGGCCGGGGTTGGGTGTAGCGCTCGAACGAGATCCAGAATGTCTGTGGCGTCAGGCACCAGCCCCGAGATCGGGGTGTGGAGGTGTTGAATTCGGCGAAGTTTCATGACTCCAGTCGGNGATAGGGAATCTAAANGAACCCCGGCGTTGGTCAATGATNCAGTGATGTCTTTGATAACGATGTCGTGTTCGTTGCGTTCTTTAGGGCTGGCGAGTAATTCGGCGCGTAGACGGGCATCAGCTCCCGGATGTTCGTGGCGTGGTCGCGATCCCGCTAATGCTGCTGTCTTGACTTGATTGCCGTTCATTTTGACGAGTGTTTCTGGGCTGCTTCCCAGAAACACTTGGTCGCCACGNGCNATAGCGAAAGTCGCGCATGAGGGNTGTCGAACTTTGAGTCTTTGGAGCAGCGCGGCGGAGTTCAGATTTGCGGGGAGTGAAAGCGACCTTGCCGTGACCACTTTGTCCATATTTCCGTTGTGAATTTCCTCTAGGGCACGAGCGACGAGTTGCAGATATGCCTTGTCGTTTCTGTGGTCTACGTTCGACACGTGACCGAGATGTTGTTTGAGTTCAGGGCTTAGGTCGGGCAGTTCAGCCTTGTCGACGTGGGTGATCCATGTCGAACCGTTGCATCGCACGACAAAAATTTCAGGCAGAACTAACTCACCTCCGCCAAAAATNTTCCAGTCGGGGTGTCGTTCAATTTCTCGGTCGCTGAAGGAAAACCCCCCGACAAGAATTCCCGCAGATAGGTCGGGACCTGGTTCGCCCACTAGGTCAAACTGAAGGTCTCCCATGCTTTCGCGGACCGAATCGAATCGATTTCGGCGTTCTTGAGTTCTGAAATGTAGAGCACTACCAAGTGCGATGAATTCCAGTCCTTCGTCAGGAATAGCCCAATACGACTTTTGGTAGTGAGACGATTTTTCCCATAGGGCTAAGAAGTCGATTGGTTGGTCAATTTGTTTTCTCACCAGNGTGAGACTGCGGGAACCAGTCAANGTCGTCATGTTGGTNTCGTTTCGTCAAGCAAATGACGGCCTACGTGTTCGATCAGTGTCTGTCGGAAGTGCTGGGCTACTAGTTCNGTAACAAGAGGCACGATGGTTTCGACNGTTTCGGTTTGCGAAGAGTTACTTGACTCGATCAGGTGTTGGGCAAANAGAGCAACTGCGTCTTGAGCGACGCTTTCTACGTGTTGCGCATGTCNAACCGCTAGCTGCACGAGTTCGTCGAGAGGTAGGCCTGAATTAAGTAGACCGACGCCTGCTTTGAGCATTGCAAGAGTGCCGATGTCGAACCGGTTAACGTCTGTGGCGAGAGGCCGGATGAGTCCCGCGTCGATTGTCATCTGAACGATCTCGGCATCGAGCCCGGACTGAGCTACCAGTTCATCGAACGAGAGTGACTCGGAGACTTTGTTGAGCGAAGAGAGAAGGGGATGAGGTGAGGCATCTGAGAGGCGTTGGATTTGCGCCAAACTGAATCCCTCGTCGGATAGTTGTCTGATCTCGTTGAGTCTTGAGGTGTGGGAGTCGTCGTATAGGGCAACTCTGCCTTCCCGCGCTGGGGGGTGAAGGATGCCGATTTTTTGGTAGTAACGAATGGTGTCGACGCTGAGATCGGAGTCGCCGGCTAACTGTTCAACACGCACCCTCTCAGTTTAAGAGTAGTTACTCCAAGAGTCACAACTCTTAGTGTTTATTGTTGTAGGCGCGTTAGTTGATTTGCTTCTCCATGTCCTCCCAGTACGGAGCGCGAAGCTTGAACTTTTGGAGCTTGCCGGTAGCAGTGCGAGCGAGTTCGTCTCTGATCTCAACGGAAGTTGGACACTTATAGTGGGCCATCTTTTCGCGGCAATAATCAATGAGATCCTGCTCNGACGCAGTTTCGCCCTCGGCTAAGACAACCAGGGCCTTCACCGTCTCGCCCCATTTCTCATGAGGTACACCGATAACAGCAACNTCTNCTATCGCTGGGTGACTGAAGAGCACATCTTCCACCTCGATAGAAGACACGTTTTCCCCACCCGAAATGATCACGTCCTTCTTTCGGTCAGAAATAGTTACGTGATGCTCTTCATCCATGGTGCCGCCGTCTCCAGTGTGAAACCAGCCGTCGACGATTGCTTCGGAAGTTGCTTCTGGCTGTTCCCAATAGCCCTCAAGCACAACGTTGGAGCGAGCCAAAATTTCGCCTTGGTTATCAACCTCGATCTTTACCCCTATTGCNGGGGCGCCGGCGCGGCTTAGCTTGCGAGCCTTTTCTTCAAAGTCGAAATCGTCCCATTCTGAGCGGCAGCGGTTCATGGTCAGCAGGGGAGAAGTTTCAGTTAGGCCNTAAATCTGAATGAACTCCCATCCCAACTCTTCTTCCATGCGAGCGATCGTTCGAGTTGGAGGAGGGGCCCCTGCAACGACCATTCTGACTCGCCCGCGACCGGGAATTTCACCNTCCCAGTCTTGTGCAGCTTCTAAAACAGCTGCGACGACTGCTGGAGCTCCGCACATATAGGTGATGTCGTGTTCCTCGATGCGTTTCAGAATTTCGTCGCCGCGTACCTCCCGCAACACCACGTGTTTTCCTCCCATACCCGTCACGGCGTATGGCATCCCCCAGCCATTGCAGTGAAACATGGGCAAAGTGTGAAGATAATTGTCCCGGTCGCTAACACCGGCATGCCAGCCGAAGGTCGTGGCGTTGACCCATAAAGCGCGGTGAGTTTGCTGTACCCCTTTTGGACGGGCCGTAGTACCGGAGGTGTAGTTGATTGTCGCGGTCACATCTTCGTCCGGTGTCCACGGCTGCGGATCGCCGCCTGGCAAATACATCTGGTCATCGCTATCGGTACCCATCACGACGAAGTGGTCAACGTCAATGTCCTTGCAGGTGTCCTCCATTGAGGGATCGACCAGCAGCATTGATGCACCGCAATGGTCGACTATGTAGGAAATCTCGTCATGGCTTAACCGAAAGTTGATTGGAACAAAGATTCTGCCGTACCCGGAGACACCCCAAAAGGACGTCATCAATCGCCCAGAGTTTTGCGAAACCATAGCGACGCGTTCGCCGGTGCCGATGCCNAGTTCATCTAGCTTTGCAGCCTGCTCGCGGACTTTGACCCCGAAATCCCGCCAAGTTAACTCTCCTAAGCCACCCCCGGGCATACCGGGTTCATCGACGAGCGCAACGCGGTCTGCATAAACGTTCTCGGCTCGATACAAAAAATCGGAGATAGTGAAAGGAACCTTCATGGTGTATTTCCTTGGTTAACTGATCGACGTTGGAGCTAACAGTAGACCGCTAAGGTCCATGGAAGTCCAATGAGATGACCCAAAATGTCTTTTGAAGTACACCTAATTGACGGAACTTATGAGCTTTTCCGGCACTTCTTTGCCGTGCCTTCCCGCAAAACGCCCCGCGGTTCAGAAATTGGTGCTGTACGAGGCGTCCTCAACTCTGTTCTGAGTCTCTTTGAGGTNGGGGCGACACACATGGCAGTCGCCACTGATTCCACCATTACTTCCTTTCGAAACGAACTTTGGCCGGGTTATAAAGACGGATCAGANATCGACCCCCTNATAGAGGAGCAGTTTGAACCTCTCGAAGAAGGTCTCCGAGCACTAGGGATAGAGCTATGGCCGATGGTGGAATTCGAGGCGGATGATGCGCTAGCCGCAGGCGCTGCAATGGCTAGTGATGACCNGAGGGTAAGCAAGGTTTTGATTTGCACCCCGGATAAGGATCTCGCCCAGTGCGTAGGTGGAAAAATATTTCAATGGGATCGACGAAAAGAAGTGCTGTTAGGTAGTCAAGAGGTACAAGAAAAGTACGGTGTTTCTCCTGCTTCGATTCCTGACTACCTTGCCCTTGTTGGTGACTCTGCTGATGGTTTTCCAGGTCTCAGTGGCTGGGGTCAGAAATCCTCGTCGACTGTTTTGAGTCACTACGGCTCAATTGAATTGATCCCTGATCGATATGAGGAATGGGACATACAAATACGTTCAGGGGCTTCACTGGCTTCGACATTGGCGTCAGAACGGAACCTAGCGATGCTGTTCAAGGAAATTGCCACCGTACGTAGCGACGCCCCGGTCTCGAAAACAGTTGATGCGCTGCAGTGGCCGGGTCCCACTTCAAACTTCGAAAGTTTCTGTGAAACAAACGGTCTTGAAGCTCTTTTCTCACGAACTGAAAAGCTCATGGCTGATCGGACCTAGGATAAAGAAATGGAACTCGGACCGGTTCACCACGTATCTATCAACTGCGCTGATGTCGAAGCTACTGCGCCGTTCTACACCGACGTGCTTGGCATGAAGACGCTCGATCGCCCCGACTTCCCATTTAACGGCCGTTGGTTGCAGACACCTGGAGGTGGCGAAGTTCACCTGATCGAGGTTGAAGGGTGGCAACCACCTAAAGGACAGCACTGGGCATTTCGAGTTGAAGATATCGACGCCACGGTTGCCGAACTGCGCCAAAAGGGTGTTGAAGTAANGGATCCAAAAGCGCTACCAGGAACGACCGCGCGCCAAACGTTTTTCTTCGACCCCTCAGGCAACATGATTGAACTTAATCAACCTGTTTGACGTAGATCCATTACCTAGAAGCCAAACAAATAGCGTCCCAGGGCTACTGATGTCGTAGTGACATGGGTCGCGGAGCCGTTGGANGCTACGCTCAGATGCTGTGGCAAACCCCAGCATGTCAGAACGACTAAATGATCTCGAAGAGCGCCGACAGGCGGCTCTGAACGCCGGCACCGAACGGGCTGTTGCNCGGCAACACGAAAAAGGAAAAATGCTCGCTCGTGAGCGCATTGAGTACCTGCTCGATGATGGCTCGTTCCACGAGCTCGATATGTTGGCTCGCCACAGAGCACACGATGTTGGATTGGACGAACGCCCCTATACAGACGGAATCATCACCGGCTGGGGAACGATAGACGGTCGAAAAGTATTTGTAGCGAGTCAGGACTTCACTGTCTTCGGCGGAGCCTTGGGTGAGGTATTCGCTGAGAAAATGCACAAAATTATGGACCTAGCAGAGTCGGTTGGTGCCCCAATGATCGGCTTGAACGACGGAGCAGGCGCCCGCATCCAAGAAGGTGTTGTTTCGTTNGCTGGATACGGCGGAATTTTCAGACGCAACGTTCAAGCCTCAGGCGTTATTCCGCAGATCAGTGTGATTCTCGGTCCTTGCGCAGGGGGAGCCGTTTACTCGCCTGCAATGACTGATTTCATATTCATGGTCCGCGACAGCAGCCATATGTTCATCACCGGTCCCGATGTAGTCAAAACCGTTACAGGAGAAGAAGTAACCCTCGAAGAGCTCGGTGGAGCGGGTTCACACAGCACGAAGTCGGGAGTCGCTTCATTCGTGGCGTCAGATGAACAGAGTGTCCTGGATGACGTCAAATATTTGCTTTCGTTCCTGCCCTCAAACAACTTAGATGATGCCCCGGTTCTCTCTGAGGGGGACGACCCTGAACGTGACTGCCCTCAATTACGAGACATACTGCCTGACAGCGCGAACGTGCCTTACGACATGAAGACCGTTATAGGTGAAGTAGTCGACGATGGTGAATTTTTGGAATACCACGCCGGATGGGCGGGCTCGATTGTGTGTGGCTTCGGCCGCATTGATGGTCGATCTGTTGGCATAGTAGGTAACCAGCCGATGGTTATGGCTGGCGTGCTCGACATCGAGTCATCTGAGAAAGCAGCTCGATTTGTCCGNTTTTGCGACGCATTCAATTTGCCNTTACTCACCTTTGTTGATGTCCCAGGTTTCCTCCCTGGCGTTGACCAAGAACACGGAGGCATCATCAGGCATGGCGCGAAGCTCCTTTACGCNTACTGCGAAGCCACGGTTCCACGCGTCCAGGTCATAACTCGCAAAGCGTACGGCGGAGCCTATGTCGTAATGGATTCCAAGTCGGTGGGTTGCGATGTNTCGTTCGCATGGCCAACAGCAGAACTNGCCGTGATGGGTCCCCAGGGGGCAGTTGAGATTTTGAACCGACGAGAATTACAGCAGGCCGCAGACCCCGAAGCTCGCAAAGCTGAACTTGTTGACGATTACACCGAAAAGTACGCGAATCCCTACGTAGCGGCTGAACGTGGCATTGTTGATGCAGTGATCGATCCGGCTGAAACGCGACAAAAAGTTGTCGCAGCCTTCAGAATGATCGAGAGCAAACGAGAGGAACTCCCCAAACGTAAGCACGGGAATGTTCCNTTATGAGCTTTCCTATTGTTGGGGCTATCCGACCATCTCCCACCGATGAAGAAGCTGCGGCACTTGCCGCTGCTCTCGAACTTCTATGGCCAACCCCAACAGCTGTTGAACAAGATTCTGTGTCCTCCAAATGGAGATTTAGTGGGCGTTGGTGGAACGAAACCAGCAACTGGCCTCGCCGAACTTATTGATAGTCCTCGCCACATCAAAAGCAGCGTGGACTAGTTCTTCAATCATCCCAAATCCATGACCCGTGAAAACCGAAAGGTACGCGCCTGGGAAGAAGTACCTCCGCCAACGGGTCCTCACCTGGCGCGGCGGCATCTAACACCGCCAAAAGGCTTCTATCTTCAGCCTTGTTGTACACGTAGCCGATAAGCCATCCGTCATCTTCTGCTTTAGCGCCGTCTCGCTCAACAAAAACGAATTCACCGGGTTCGTTGTCTTTGCCAAAGTCCCAGATCGCAGACTGATTATTTTCCAAACCGTATTTGACGAGCGTCCCGCCACCCGATGTGCCACTTGCGCCAGAGAGGTCGAGACTTACCGCGTAACCGAACTTGTATTCGAGTCCAACTCGGTTATCGGCAACGCGCGCAAATTCGATCGGACGATCGTCTAGTTGAGTTTCGTTTACTAGACCGAGGGCTGTGTCGATCTCCCATCGCCACAACTCAGCCGTAGTTGTAAATTGACCGCTTCCCGCTTCCCACATACTGGGATACCTAGCCACATCTATGATCACGCGATCCCCACTGTCGTAGCTGTTTACGGGATGAAATACGTAACAAGGATCAATGTCGAACCATTGAGGCTCACTAGCTGTTTCACTGCGGTTCATCACACCAAGTCGAGCACCGTTGTCTCGTTGGAACGAAAAAGGCATCCCTCCGGCCAGAGCTACATCGAGATCAAACACAACAGGTAAGTCCATAAACACGATCCGTTGGGCCGTGACATTGAAATCATGCATCATCACCGGCGCCGGAATTTCTATGTCCTGTTGCCGAACCAACTTTCCTTCAGACGAGATGCAATAGAAGGTGAGATAAGGAGGTCGTAGCCCATAACCAAACGCCAACATTTCACCAGTTACCGGGCAGATCTTGGGGTGAGCCGTGAATGAACCATCAAGCTGGCCGTCAAACGAACATGGGCCNAACGTCTCCATCTCTTTGGAAATTTCCCAAGGAACATGACCCTCTTCAAGACACAGAATCCGTCCTGCGTGCTGCACGACATGAGTATTGGCTTTGGAATTCTCGCTACTGAAATCAAGGTTTTCTAGATCAATAACTGGCTTAGACGGATTCTCATAGAAAGGAGTTTGCACCCACCGATTCCGATACCACTCGGCTTTACCTTCTCGAAGTCGAACGCCGTGGATCATTCCGTCACCAAGAAACCAATGGGCCGACTCACCAGTAATGGGATTCGCTCCGTTACGAAAGTAGCGACCGTTTAACTCACTAGGTAACGACCCGCGGACCTCAAGGTTTTCGGCCGTAATTTCATCCGTGACCGGGGCGTAGTTACCTCGAAGATGAAAGGGGATTGTGTTTGAAACAGTCATGAGCTTGCCTTCGTGCGAACTGGCAGGATCTATTCATAGTTACACACTGAGTGAATTGTTCTGGTTCGTGGCAGGATCTTGATGTGACCGATAATGATCTCCCGCTTGCTGATTTAAAAGTTGTTGACTTATCAACCGTCTTCGCAGGCCCGCATTGCGCGCGNTATCTCGCTGATTTCGGCGCAGATGTCGTGAAAGTAGAACGCCCATCGGGAGACACTGCGCGNAACATTGGTTGGCGCGATACCGACGGCAGCACGTTGTGGTGGAAGTTAGCAAATCGAGGTAAACGCGCTATCACCTTGGATCTACGCGATGGTGATGACTTAGCGACNATGAAGCGGATGCTGAGTGTCGCAGACGTTCTCGTTGAAAATCTCAGGCCAGGCAAACTAGAAGCCCTCGGGTTAATCCCTGACGAACTCTTTGACGTGAACCCCAAATTGACTATCACGCGGGTAACTGGCTTTGGCCAAAGCGGGCCGTATCGAGACCGAGCGGGGTTCGCGACTTTGGCAGAGGCAATGAGTGGNTTCGCCGCAATGAATGGTGAAGCCGACGGTGCTCCTCTACTGCCNCCGATCGCGTTAACCGACGAACTCACAGGCTTGGCAGCAGCCTTCGCGACCATGGTCGCAGTGCACGCCGGCGGTGGTCAAACCGTCGACGTAAACCTGTTAGAGACAATGCTGCAAGTTATGGGTCCTCTCGTTTCGGCGTGGCACACCGAGGGTTACTTGCAGCCTCGACTGGGGTCAGGCATCGCGTACAGCGTGCCCCGNGGCACCTACCAAGCTTCTGANGGTGGTTGGATAGCAGTCAGCACTTCCAGTGACTCTGTTGCCCAACGAGTCATGGAACTCATCGGGGTAGCCGACGACGAGAGATTCCAAACCTTTGATGGACGAATCGCCAATCGAGACGAAGTCGATAATCTGATGGCTCAATGGGTCAAGCAACGCACAACAACTGAAGCCTTAGAAAGTTTCGAAGCGGCGCAAGCCGCCGCCGCCCCTGTTATGGACGTTGGCCAGATCTCGAGTGATCCCCACATAGCGGAACGCGGCGCATTGATAAAAGTAGATGGGCTGATAATGCAAGCTTTGATAGCCCAACTATCTAGAACCCCGGGAGCTGTTCGATGGACCGGTCGGGACTTAGGTGCTGACAACTCCAATATTCCCGATGCCGCCGCTCATTGGTTCAGCGACAACTGAGGCCAATTACCCGCTTCGGTTCTCACGTTCGGATTCGACCAGGTCAACCACGTCGTGCATGATGCGAGTCAACTCGTAATCCTTCGGTGTGTACACCTGAGATACCCCCGCTTCGATAAGTCCGCTCCGGTCATCTTCGGGAATAATTCCGCCTACGACNACAGGAGCGGTGACCCCTTCAGCTTTCAACGCGCTCAAAACAGATGGCACTAGCTGGAGGTGACTGCCAGACAAAATTGACAGACCGATNACATCTACNTCTTCATCTCGGGCAGTCGCAGCGACATGGTCAGGTGTCACTCGAATACCTTCATAGACAACTTCCATCCCAGCATTCCTCGCTGCTACGGCAATTTGTTCAGCGCCATTGGAATGTCCATCTAGGCCCGGTTTCGCTACCAACAAACGTGGCGGACCTCCAGCCAGGGAACTTGAACGTTCTGCTACTTCCTTCAAGCCCGAAGAATTTACTGACACATTTTGAACACCAGTGGGTCCGCGGTATTCGCCAAATACCTCGCGAAGCACCTGAGTCCATTCCCCTGTGGTTACCCCCGCGCGAGCGGCCGCAATAGTTGAGTGCATTATGTTCGCATCACTCTCAGCATCTGCCCGCAGTTGTTGCAGCGCCAGGTNCACAGATTCTTGAGAACGAGATGACCGCCAGGTCGNAACATCGGCCACCATTTCAGATTCAACCANGGGATCGACCTTNAGGAAACTGCCATCGCCCCCTAGCGGCGAGTCGGCGGTCTCTTCAAAGGCGTTGACCCCGATCACAGTTAATTCAGCGGATTCGATTTTTCGGACCCGCTCGGTGTGACTGGCGACTAAACGCTGTTTGAGTTCGTTGATTGCGACGAAAGCGCCGCCCAAACCCAACACATCGTTTAGTTCAGCTTTCGCTGCATCCACGAGCTCGGCCGTACGGGCCTCAATGACATGCGAACCATCAAAAATGTCCTCGTATTCCAATAAATCAGTTTCCAAGGCCAGTACCTGCTGCATCCGCAATGACCACTGTTGATCCCACGGCCTTGGCAACCCGAGGGCTTCGTTCCATGCAGGCAATTGAATTGAGCGTGCTCGAGCCTTTTTAGACAGCGTCACCCCCAGCGATTCGAGGATGATGCGTTGAACGTTGTTTTCGGGCTGAGCTTCGGTCAGGCCAAGAGAGTTGACNTGCACTCCATACCGAAAGCGTCGAAGTTTGGGATCAGCTACGCCGTAACGACTCTCGCAGATTTCGTCCCACATCTGTGTGAAGGCCCTCATTTTGCAGACTTCTTCAACGAATCTGATTCCAGAGTTCACAAAGAAAGAGATGCTCCCCACTACCCGAGGGAAATCTTCGGCGGACACTTGACCAGAATCACGTACAGCATCAAGAACATCGATCGCGTTCGCAAACGAGTATGCAATTTCTTGAACNGGTGTCGCTCCGGCCTCCTGAAGGTGATAGCTACAAATATTGATCGGGTTCCACAACGGAACGTGCTGTGAGCANTANGCGATCATGTCGACGATCAGACGCTTACTCGCTTCCGGTGGAAAAATGTAAGTCCCGCGACTCAGATACTCCTTGACGATGTCGTTTTGGGTTGTCCCTCTTAANGTTTCTGAGGGGATTCCCTGCTCCTCGGCGTTCGCTATGTACAACCCCAATAACCAAGCGGCAGTCGCATTGATTGTCATTGACGTGTTCATTTGCTCAAGAGGAATCTGGTCAAGCAANGTGTTCATTTGGCCTAGATGNAAAATAGGAACGCCGACTTTTCCGACCTCGCCGTTGGCNAGTGGGTGATCTGGGTCNTAACCAGTTTGGGTTGGAAGGTCGAACGCTACAGAAAGGCCGGTTTGGCCCTTCTCGAGGTTGCTTCGATAAAGATCATTAGAAGCTTGAGCTGTGCTGTGACCCGAATAGGTGCGCATCACCCACGGACGATCNCTTTGAGATTTAGGTGCGTCAGTCACACTGGCTCCTCGCTTCAACAATGAGCCTAGGGTTTAATGCGAACTCTCAATCGTCAAGCAAAGTGAAATTCATTGGCCGAGCCCATACCTCNGCAAGCGGTCGATCTACAGCTTGACCTAACAACTCCAAATAGTCGCCGCGACTGATCTCAACAGCACCAAGACTTTCGAGATGGGGTGTGTTCCACTGGACGTCGATTAGTGCGCCGCCAGTTACCTTCATCGCATCCACCAGCGCCACTAGCGCCACCTTTGACGCGTTGGGGACTGAATGGAACATTGANTCACCAGCAAAAAAGGCGCCAATCGACACCCCGTACAGGCCGCCGACCAGCTCATCGTCTTGCCAAGCTTCGACGCTGTGTGCCCAACCAAGGCGATGCAGTTCGAGATACGCATCTCGAATATTGGCGTCGATCCATCCGTGGGGACGTACCGGNCTAGCGCACGCATCAATGACTTGATCGAAAGCATGGTCAANCCGAATGTCGAAATCTCGACATGCTCNACGAAGCGATCTTCCCACTCGAAGGTAGGAAAGGGGCAACACACCTCTTGGATCAGGGGACCACCAACCCAAAGTGTCGCCCAGCGGCATTGGGAAAAGCCCTGAGCTATATGCAGAGAGCAGCGTGCCTGGCTTCAAGTCCGCACCCGCTCCAACTAGTCCATTCTCNTCGGCCGTGTGAGCAGGTGGAAATGTCCAGATACTGGCTTCCGGCTCAACTGGTCCGGTCAGAGTGTCCCCGCGCATACTCGTGAGCATACGCATTAGTNACGGTCAGACTCAAAGCGGAATGCTTATTCAGTCAAATCCTTGTANTTNTCTATCTGCTCTGATGTGGCCTCATTGACCGCAATTGATGTTATGGAAATCGCTTCCAAAGGCAAATCCAGGTCATCGGTTTCTACAGTTTGGATTTCCAAAGCGACTTCGAGACCGGCTACGACGTGACCCATTAATGAATAATTAGGGTCTAAAGCTGCACCAAATGGACCAGTCACAACGAAAAATTGAGACCCGTTCGTGTTTGGCGTTCCTTGATTGGCCATAGCGAAAGATCCAACCAGATATCCCTTCTCAGGTCCGTAAGCACCTGTGAACTTGTAACCAGGGCCGCCTATGCCGTTCAAACCTTCAACGTCGCCGCCCTGAATTACGAACTGATCGATCACACGATGAAAGATCGTGCCGTTATAAGCGCCGTGGCGGGCTAGGAAAATAAAGTTGTTTACGCTTCGAGAGTCCGACGTTGGATCAAGCACAACGGTGAAATCTCCAACGTTCGTGACGAACTCCGCCGCGTACAACTGTCCGGTATCAATACACAGCTTGGGTGGGGTATCAAACTGGAAGCGGCGTTCTGACGAACCCTCGACAGGAGGACAACCATCTAACCCGAGGGTTTGAGCGCCAATTGAAGCAGCCTGATCCGAATTCGCTGCTGAGTCGTTGTCGTCGCTACCGGTCAAGCTCCACAAAAATGCGACCAGAACCACTGCAACTGCGATGGCTACCCACCGGATCACAACTTTGGTTCGTTTAGAACTCTTTTTGGCACGTTCCGCAGCTGCTACTTGGGCCTCGCGGTGGGCTCTCTGCCGTTCACGCTTGCTATTACTCATAACTGTGTCGATATTCCCTTAGCTGACGGTCTTCGCTAATGACCGTAGCAACGTAGAGGGAATAAGCCAGGTCNACAACACCGAAAATCACCCACGGCATANCAGNTCTTGGAGGGTACCCTCAGAGCTTGTGGCACTAGTCGTTCAAAAATTCGGAGGCACCTCTGTTGCCGATGCTGATCGCATGCGAGAAGTAGCCGATCATGTCAAACGAACGCGCAGCCGCGGCGATGANGTGGTTTTGGTCGTCAGCGCTATGGGTAAAGAAACCGATGTGCTGCTTCGACTAGCGGACGAAGTGAATGAACACCCCCCGGGACGAGAAATGGACATGCTCATTACCGCGGGAGAACGAAAGTCAATTGCGCTTATGTGTATGGCACTTGAGGCTGCGGGAGTCCCAGCAGATTCGTTTACGGGAAGTCAGGCTGGCTTCCAAACCGATGGGAACCATGGAAACGCGAAAATCTTGTCGGTCGATCCCCACAGGGTGCGTGACTCAGTGGATAAGGGACGAGTCGCGGTGGTAGCTGGGGCTCAAGGTATGTCAACGGATAACAACGTCACATTTTTAGGCCGCGGNGGATCCGATACCACCGCGGTAGCGCTAGCCCACGGTTTAGGAGCTGACGCGTGTGAGTTGTACACCGATGTTTCAGGAGTATTCACTACCGANCCGAGNGTCTGTCCGACTGCCAAACGAATGGAATCAATTTCATTCGACGAATTACTAGAGATGACAGCGGTGGGCTGCCCNAAACCAGTTATGCGTTCGGTGGAAGTCGCGCGAGCCTTCGGTGTCCCGTTGCANGTTCGGTCAGCATTTACCTGGGAACCTGGTACATGGGTGCTTGAGGAGGCCCCTGATATGGAAAGAGCAATAATCAAAGGGATAGTGCCCGATACCAGTCAGGCGAAAGTGACTCTGAGNGGAGTCCGAGATGAGCCCGGACTAGCTGCCAAGGTTTTCCGCACCCTGGCTGACGCGTCAGTCAATGTTGACATGATTGTCCAAAATGTCAGTGAGAGTGACCGCACCGATATTTCGTTCACTGTGCCGTTAGAAGACTTAGACGTNGCAACCGCTACCTGCGAAGGATTAGCAGAAGACCTAGCNTTCTCTGGTGTCATGGCAGATCCGGACTTAGGCCGCGTTTCGGTGGTCGGCGCGGGGATGGCATCGAATCCTGGGGTTGCCGCGACAATGTTTGAAACACTTGCTGAAAATGACGTCAATATTGAGATGATTGCCACGTCTCCGATCCGCATTAGCTGTGTTATTGCTGAAGAAGATGTAGATCGAGCCACAGTCGCGTTACACACTGCGTACG
Source organism: Actinomycetota bacterium (assembly GCA_002724355.1). GTDB lineage: Bacteria > Actinomycetota > Acidimicrobiia > Acidimicrobiales > Poriferisodalaceae > UBA6944. The sequence goes on from PBOM01000016.1 coordinate 18,217, forward strand.
GCTTGGACTGACAACGCTCCAATAATCGCGCTGGAGTAACGCGCGACCCTCGGTAACCTCAGAACCTATGCGAGTAGGAATCGTCGGAGCAACAGGTCAAGTTGGGGGAGTGATGCGAAGCATCCTCCACGAGCGCTCATTTCCAGTAGATGAAATGCGTTTATTTGCNTCGGCACGTTCGGCAGGNACCAGCATTCAATGGAACGGTGAAGNAATTGTCGTGGAAGATGCGAGCACGGCTGATTTCAATGGGGTCGATATAGCCCTCTTTTCGGCCGGAAAGACAACCTCTCTTGAATTAGCTGAAAAAGTTGCTTCNCAAGGTGCTTTAGTAATCGACAATTCCTCTGCCTGGCGTATGGATCCCGAAGTGCCGCTCGTGGTACCCGAGGTCAACGCTGACCAAGTGTTGAACACTCCTAAGGGCATTATTGCGAACCCCAACTGCACGACTATGGCCGCGATGCCCGTGCTCGCTCCCTTGCATAATGAAGCTCAACTAGTTGGCATAGTGGCCTCTACTTATCAGGCTGTGTCAGGCGCCGGTCTCGCCGGAGTTGCAGAATTGGGGGAACAGATCCGAGCGACAGTAGACAACGCGGAAGGATTGACCTATAGCGGATCTGCAGTTGAGCACACCGCACCCTCGTCGTTTGCTCAACCTATTGCGCACAATGTTCTCGCTCATGCGGGTTCCTTCGTCTCTGACGGAAGCGGCGAAACCGATGAGGAGCAAAAGCTGCGCAACGAAAGCCGAAAAATTCTTGACATACCGGACCTTGATGTCTCAGGCACCTGCGTTCGAGTTCCCGTGTTCACAGGACACTCACTTGCCCTCAATCTGCGCTTTAGGTCAGAAATCACACCCGAGCGAGCTACAGAACTCCTGGATAAGGCAGAAGGTGTTGTCCTTTCCGACGTCCCCACCCCTCTTGCGGCGGCAGGTCAGGATCCCTCGTTCGTTGGTCGAATACGACGCGACCCCACAGTCGAACATGGACTAGCGATGTTCATTGTTGGGGACAATTTGCGAAAAGGAGCTGCGTTGAACGCAGTGCAGATAGCTGAAGCAGTCCGTCAGACCANATTCTCTTAACCCTGGATAGACAGGTTCGGACAATTACATGGTTTGAGGCTGCATCGTGGNCAGCCTTGGGCGTAACGATCGGCTGCTTCCTCAAGTGATAGGTCCAGTTGCGCCGCCAGCGAAGCTAGCCAAGCAAGAACATCACCGAGCTCGTGAAGTTGCTCNTCACGACCACCCTTTCGCACCGCCTGAGCTAGCTCACCCAGTTCTTCGGTGAGCCAAGCGACGGTAGCTGCGAGNCCTCTTTCGCTGTCNCGCAGCCCGTAGGTCTCTTCCATCAGATCTTGCAGTTCGCTTAAGTGCACGACCCGACGTTAGATCCCCCAATCGTCGGTCGCAGCGATGTCGTCTAGCAGCTCAAAGAATTGAAACTGTGGCACCCACGATTTGCCCCTAGTCTTGTAGACCTTGAACCCCATCACCGGATGCGACTGCAGATGAGAAAAACCTTGACCATCATTCTCGTATTGCTTCTGAGCATCGGCTGTGTGGTCGTCATCGTTATAGGTATTTCCGGTACCTCGAAGACGTCCAAATCATTGGAGATAGCAACACCTATTTCCAGCAGAGTGATCACCCCCAGCACCGGTNCAGGGCAGGCATCGCAACCTGCCGAACAAGCGGCNCTNGAAGGCCCCTCGCAACGACTTGTTAACGCCGCAGCTGGAACGATCACCTGGCTCCCCAAACCAGGTGATCGAATCGAGTTCGGAACAGCCTTATANGCCGTAGACCACAAACCCATCATCTTGATGGAGGGTTCATTACCCATGTATCGCGATATTGCTTACAAGGTCAGCGACGGACCGGATGTAGCCCAATTAGAACGGAATCTAGTGAATTTGGGCTATGTCGCCGATGAAGCTGCAACGGGNAATTCCAGTGACCTCACTGTTGACTACCACGTCACGCCACTTACAGAGTCATCCATCCGGTCGTGGCAGTTATCTCTCGGCCTTACCTCTACCGGTGTTGTGAAACAAGGCGATGTGGTCTTTCGACCCGAGGCGGTTCAAGTTTCAGAGCTTCACGTAGCAATTGGTCAAGTCGTTGAAGCCGGAAGCGTGCTGTCAGTCCTGCTCAATCCTCAAGAGTAAAGAACAAGCACTCATTAGAAAACGCTAGTTTCGTTCCATGGAGACGACGGCGCTGCAGACTCGATTAAGTCCACAAATCCAAGAACTAGAACTTGAGCAATTTGTGCTGCAGCTTGAAGTCGACGGTCTATGTGTTGTTCCACCTGAAAAAACAGGAGTCCCACCAGAAACCATCAAAGCAATTGCGGAACGATTGTTGTTCGAAGCTGAAGAAGTAGTTGGTTGCGGTTTTGACCTGAATAAAGGCCCTAAGGCTGAGCTAACCATGAGTGCTGATGAGAACGTCATCGCGCGGTTCAGCGGAGACCGAGGTGAGCCAACCCAGTTTTTGGTGCAACAGCTATGTGCTCGAGATCGCCTCTTTCGAGATCTAGCCATTAATCCCATAGGGGTGGCGTTAATTCGTCACCTGATAGGACAGAACGCAACTCGATTTAGTAGTCACAACGCGTTCATTAAATGGCAGGGTGAGTTTGGTTACGGACAAAACCTGGGTTTGCATTGCGACCAAATGGCTGTGCCTCGTCCATGGGGACGTAACGCGTTGACAGCGAACACCAACTGGTGCATTACCGATTACTCACTTGATGGGGGAGCGTTAGCGTATGTGCCAGGGTCTCATCGCCGGATGGAACCCCCACGTTTCCCTGAGGCGGTCGAATTAGCTGTGCCTGTTGAGGCACCAGCGGGATCGCTCATTGTTTTTCATGGGGCAACCTGGCACGGAGCGTTCCCTCGATTGACGGAGGGCATGAGATTATCGATAGCGAACTATTTCAGGCATTACATGGTCTTACCNCAAGACGACATCAAGAATCTTTTNCCGCAAGAACTCGCGGAAGATTGCGACGACCCCGAGATATTCAAATTCTTGGCGGGATTTGCCGACGAGTTTCCCTATTCACAGCAAACTGAGAGAGTTCCGCGGTTAGTGCCTTGATTTAGATTGGCGCGTCGGCGTTGATGACGATCTTCCCGAAAAATTTTCGCTCTTCAAGGGCGCGATGAGCAGAGATCCCTTCTTCCAGGGGGACACGAGAATCAATCACTGGAGAGAACTCTCCCGTTTTGGTTAAGCGAAGTAATTCATCGAGATCGCTGCGTTGCCAACCATTGGATCCGCGAATGTCCATTTCTGCGGTCCAGATGAATCGCAAGTCAGTTGGGGGATCGAAACCTGCAGTCGCGCCGCACGTCAGGACTCGCCCGCCGAGTTTTACGCACTTAAGTGACTTTGCCCACGTGTCACCGCCGGTGAAGTTCACTACAACGTCGTATCCACCCCCGCTGAAAAGGCTTCCTGTGTTTTCACGGCAGTACTTCACAAAATCAGTAGTGGAGTAGTTGATAGTTTCATCAGCCCCTAAAGCTCGTAACTGCTCACACTTTTCATC